>CAMLRJ010000063.1 GCA_946482345.1 uncultured Cellvibrio sp. | reverse complement strand
CTTGCGTCTGGTCGCCAATATTCCCAAGGTGGGATAACGCTTGATCAAGAGGGGCATAGCCCCTCTTTTGTTTTCATGCTCAATCTGCGAATAAATAAAGCGAAACCATGATTCAACAAAGCGAAACCATGATTCAACAAAGCGAAATTACGATAGCCTTTGACAATTTGGAATAAGAATTAGTGCAAACAAATTTTCAACACGAAACAGGTGCATATACTCAAGTCTCTTTGGATTCGCTTTATTCGCGAGAAGCATGGGTTGTTTCGCTTGCTGATTTCCTGAAAGAAAAAAATACCAAAAAAGCATTAACTTATTGGCTAACTGAATTTGTTGACACCGAATCGTTGCAAACAACAGACGACATTCATTGTGCAATTGACAGATCAATTGCTGAAATTGATGAACTGATTAACGATCAATTAAATACCATCATTCACCACCCTGATTATCAAAAGCTCGAAGCTTCATGGCGCGGCGTCTGGCATCTGGTTGCGCAAGCGGAAGGCGTGCGCAATATTAAAATTAAAATTCTTGATATCACCTGGGCAGAAGTTGCAAAAGATATTGATCGGGCAATCGAGTTTGATCAAAGCCAATTATTCAACAAGGTTTACAACGAAGAATACGGCATTGCTGGTGGTGAACCTTATGGCGTTTTGATTGGTGATTTTGAAATCAGCCACAAACCCTCTGCAAGACACCCGCAAGATGATATCGCGGCTTTAAGTGGTATGGCTGAAATTGCAGCAGCTTCGTTTTCACCTTTTATTGCATCCGCCTCACCGGAATTATTTGGTATTGAAAATTTTTCAACGCTGGGCAGTTCACTCAATCTGGCTGAAATTTTTTCCCAAACAGAATATGTTCGCTGGCGTGCATTACGCGACAAACCTGATTCACGCTTTTTAGGTTTAACCCTGCCACGTATATTGATGCGAACACCTTACCGGAAAAATCCAGGCTCTTATAAAGGCATTTATTTTTACGAGAAAAGCATGAACCCTGATCAAAATATGTATCTGTGGGGAAATGCCAGTTATGCTTTTGGTTGTGTATTGATTCGTGAATTCGCCAATGTTGGCTGGTTCGGTCATATTCGTGGTGTACCACGGGATAAACTGGGCGGTGGATTGGTCACTAATTTATCCACCGATTTTTTTGAAACCGATAGACCGGACATCGCCATCAAACCTTCTTCTGAAATTCTGATCACTGATAGCCTCGAACGGGAAATCAGCGAATTGGGATTAGTGCCTTTGTGCCATTGCTACGGCACACCTTTTTCTGCTTTTTACAGCAATCAAAGTATTCAGAAACCCGTCAGAAAAAATAGTAATGTCGATAACACCAATTACAAATTATCGACCATGTTGCAACACGTTCTTTGTGCTTCACGCGTTGCGCATTATATAAAGGTCATGATACGTGATAAGATCGGCTCGTTTTTGTCTGCCGAAGAATGCCAAACTTTTCTGCAACGCTGGTTGCTGAAATACACCACCGGCCGACACGATCTTGAATGGGAACAACAAGCCCGATATCCATTGAAAGAAGGTAATGTGAGTGTCAAGGAACACCCCAGTAAACCGGGACAATATCTTTGCGTTATACATTTGGTTCCTCACTATCAGGTTGATCAAATGGTTTCTGAACTGGAACTTGTTACCGAACTTCTGCAAAGTCCAACCAAATAAATAGTTGAGGGAATATGAATAAACCGGATAAAAAGAAAAAAAATATTCGAGCATCAATTCTCGATAGATTAATTGACCTTGATCCCAAATCCCATGTTGATAGCGAACAAAATCAGTATCAACAAGTCAGGGATTTGCGTGAAAGTGTCAAACGTGATCTTGAGAGTTTGTTAAATACACGTTACCGGATTATTTCGACACCGGAAGATTTACCACAATTGGAAAACTGTATTTTAAATTATGGATTGCCCGATCTGGCAACTGTTAACACCACCGACATCGAAAAACGTAAAGCCTTTATTCGGGATCTGGAAAATTTACTGAGAACTTATGAACCCAGATTCAAAAGCGTCAGCGTCACTTATCAGGATAATGACGGCAACGGCGACCGAACCTTGCGTTTTAGAATCGATGCCATTTTATATGCTGACCCGGCTCCGGAAGTGGTCGTGTTTGACTCCATACTTGAACCTGTATCACGCAGCGTAAACATTCGAGCTTCTGATCATGTCTGATGAATTATTGCGTTACTACGAAAAAGAATTGGCATTTATTCGCCAGCTGGGTGCTGAATTCGCCAAAGAAAATCCGAAAATTGCCGGACGTTTAAATATCAGCACCGATACAGTGGAAGATCCACACGTGTCACGTTTGATTGAAGGCTTTGCTTATTTGAATGCTCGCCTGCAACACAAATTAAATGATGACATTCCCGAATTAAGTGATGCTCTGTTAAATGTTGTTTTCCCGCATTATCAGCGCCCTATTCCTTCGATGTCGATAGTCCAGTTTGCTGCCGACCCGGAACAACTGGATGGAAAATTTCACATTCCTGCTCGCACTGAATTGGATACCGATTATTTTCAGGGAGAGATGTGCCGGTTCAGCACTGGTTATGATGTTGAACTTTTTCCATTCAAAGTTGTAGAAGCCAGTTTGATGGGCAGACCATTTCTGACGCCCGGCGCAGAATTTATGCGCAACGCGTCCAGTGTATTACGGCTGAAATTGCAAACTTTTAATAATGAAATTAAATTTTCTGACTTAAAACCGGATCGCATTCGTTTTTACTTAAAAGGACAAACACAACATATTCATCCACTCTATGAATTTTTATTGCGCAGCAAACAAAAAATTGCCGTAGTCAATGCGGCCGGTGACACCAAACCAAAATTTCTGGATGCAGGCTCCATAAAAGCAGTCGGTTTTAATGTCAATGAAGGTCTGCTCCCCTATCCACCCGCATCCTTTGTCGGTTACAGATTGTTGACTGAATTTATGGTGTTCCCTGAAAAATTCATGTTCATTGATATTTGTGGTTTGGCAAAAGCCATCAAAGAGGATGCAGCTGATTGTCTGGAAATTTATATTTATCTGGAAGATGCCGACATCGAGCTGGAACACAATTTAAATGCCGCCACTTTTGCATTGGGTTGCACACCCGTCATCAATTTATTTGAACACAAAACTGATCCGATCAAACTTTCCCACACCCGATCTGAATACCATATAGTTCCGGATGCGCGACGCCCGAAAGGATTTGAAGTTTATTCCATCGATCAAGTGACTGCGTCTACATCATCCGGAGAAAAAACCGATTTTTTACCGCTCTACGGAATGAATCACAGTCATCAGGATTCAGAAAATCATTCTTTCTGGTTTGCAGCAAGACGACATGCAAAATTATCCAATTACGAACGCGATGAAGGTACAGATGTATTTTTGAGTTTGGTCGATCTTGAATTAAATCCCAACGTTCCTGAAGACAGAACGCTGACGATCAAAACACATTGCAGCAACCGTGATTTACCAGCGAAATTACCATTCACAATGGATCAACCCCGATTGCAATGTGCCAACAGTGCCCCGCCCTGTTCCAGTATTCGTTGTCTGACCCAGCCATCGGTTACCGTTCGTCCGGTTTTGGGTGATGGTGCGCGCTGGCGATTGATTTCGCATTTGAATTTAAATCATCTGTCATTAACCGGTGGCAATAATGCTACCGAAGCATTAAAAGAAATTTTACGGCTGTACGATTTCAAGGAGACTTCTGTTACCCGTGCATTAATCAATTCGATTGTGTCTGTTGATACACGCCCCATCAGCGCACCGCTGCCTATAGATGGTCGCACTACCATGTGTCGCGGAATGGAAATTGAAATAACACTGGATGATGCGTTGCTCACAGGTTCCAGTAAATATTTATATGCCAATATTCTGGATCACTTTTTTGCGCTTTACTGTTCCGTCAATTCTTTTTCGCGTGTGTTAATCAAACTGAAAAATAAAGAAGGTTATTTAAAGAAATGTCCACCCAGAGCTGGCGAAAAAATTCTGCTTTAGTTGATTTGCTGCAACAGTCTCCGGGTGATTTTGAATTTATTCAAGTCGTTCGGATTCTGGAGCGTGCGCTCATTTATCACAATACGGCAAATTTGGCGAATGCCCCCAAAGCCAATGTTAATTTTGTTGGCAACTATTCTCCGCCCAACCGCGAATCATTACGCTTTGCCAGTAGCAGTACCTTACACTTTCCTGAAAATGAAGTTGTCCGTGCCCGACAACAAAAAACAGACGACAATCAAATTTATTGGGAAGTGTTGGTTAACTTTATTGGTTTAACCGGCAGCATGGGTGTTTTGCCTTACCATTACACCGAAATTATTTTGCAACGATTAAAAAATCGTGATGTTGCCTTGCAAGGATTTCTTAATTTATTCAATCACCGAATTACCTCTCTTTTTTATAAAGCGTCTATTCGCTATCAATTACCCTTGCTGTATGAATCCACCAAATTACTGCAGAAATTAAATTTACGCACAACCAGCGATGATCAATTTACCGATCAACACACCAAAACACTTCTATCCCTAGTGGGACTTGGCACTCGCAAACTCACCAAAAGACAAGCTGTCAGCGATGAAACTATTGTGTATTACAGCGGATACTTTTCACAAAGTTTGCGAACATCCTACGGCTTAAAACAAATTCTTTCAGACTACTTCAAAGTGCCTGTCGCCATTAAAGAACTGGTTGGACAATGGCAGGATTTAATCGACGATGTGCGCACACGCTTAGCTTGGTCAGAACAACCCGAGGGTCAAAACTCCTGCCTCGGTCGTTCCTGTATGTTAGGCAGGCGCGGATGGTATGTTCAGGCAAAAGTACAAATTTTTCTCGGCCCTCTGACCCGGCAGCAATATCATTGCTTTGCACCGGGCACAAAAAATTTACGTGTACTCAAAGAACTTGCACGCTTATACCTTGGCATAGAAAAAGAGTTTGATATCATCATCCAAATCAAACGCTCGGAAATTTCACCACAAGCATTAAACAAGAAAAGTCCACCCTTGATGGGATGGAGTACATGGCTGGGAGAAAAAGATACCGCACAAGATTCACAAAAACTCATGCAAATCAAGTTATCATCTGCACGATTAAATTATTAGGACCTTTAATAAACTTCAAAGCATAGGAATTATTATGATTAGTATCGATTTGAAATCACTGGTAGGTAAATTAAACGAACTGGGCCGCAGCTCGCTGGAATCGGCGGCGGGTTTATGTATGTCACGCAGCCATTACAATGTTGAAATAGAACATTGGTTGCTGAAATTAATTGAACCTGAAGACACTGATATTCGTGTCGTACTCAATAAATTCGATATTGATCTGGGTAGATTGGTGCAACAACTCAATCGTGAATTGGACAGTATCAAAGCCGGTAATTCCCGCGCGCCTGCACTCTCTCCTTCTATTGTTGAATTGGCGAAAAATGCCTGGATGCTGGCATCGGTAGAATATGGACATGCACGGGCAACATCAGCACATATTCTTGCTGCGCTGATGTTGGATGAAAATTTACGCCGTTCCTGCGGCGTTACTAATGGTGAATTATCAAAAATTCCACCTGAATCCCTGCGCGAAGTTCTGAAAACTATTATTGGTAGCTCGGCTGAATCTGCTACAGCCAATCAGGGTTCACAAATTAATGAAGCGGGTGAAACAAGTTCCAGTGGCATTCCCAGCAAAACGCCATCACTCGATAAATACACAGTCAATTTAACCGAGGCTGCTAAAAAAGGAACTATCGATGCTGTTCTCGGGCGCGATGAAGAAATCCGACAAATTATTGATATTTTAATTCGTCGCCGTCAAAACAATCCCATTCTGACGGGTGAAGCCGGTGTGGGTAAAACAGCGGTTGTTGAAGGTTTTGCATTGCGAATTGCCAATGGCGATGTGCCTGAGCCATTAAAAAATGTGACTGTTAGAAGCCTTGACCTTGGATTACTGCAAGCAGGTGCAAGTGTAAAAGGTGAATTTGAAAATCGTTTGAAATCAGTCATCGCTGAAGTAAAAGCGTCACCTGTACCTATTATTATGTTTATCGACGAAGCGCACACTTTGATAGGTGCGGGCGGTAAAGAAGGCCAGGGCGATGCAGCGAATTTATTAAAACCTGCATTGGCTCGTGGCGAATTGCGCACGATTGCAGCAACCACCTGGGCCGAATATAAAAAATATTTTGAACGCGACCCTGCACTGACCCGTCGCTTCCAGGTTGTGAAAATTGAAGAGCCCAGTATTGATAAAGCCATCAATATGATGCGTGCTATTTCAGAAATGTTGCAGGCGCATCATGGCGTGCGCATTATGGATGAAGCGATTGTTGATTCAGTGAAATTATCAAGCCGCTACATAACTGCGCGACAACTTCCAGATAAATCCGTCAGCCTTCTCGATACCGCTTGTGCACGTGTGGCGCTCAGCCAAAGTGCAACACCTGCTTATATAGAAGACACTCGCCGCCGCATCAGCCAATGCGAAGCCAATATCACGTCACTGCAACGTGAAAATGCGACTTTGGGCAATTGTGAAAGCCGCATTCAAGCATTGACTACTGAAAAAGAAGGGCTTGAAAAAAATCTAATTGTTCAGGAAGCGCAATGGGAAAAAGAAAAAGTTGTCGTTAAAAAAATTCATGAATTGCAAAAATTAATTGAAGATGATTTCCACGCTCAACGCATGAATGAACAGGAATTAAAAAAAGAAGGTGCACCCAAATTACTCGGCAAAGAGGAACGCGAAAAAATTCAGGCCGATATAAAAGCATCAATGAAAGAACTTTCCGAGCTGCAAGGCGACACACCGATGATCCAGGTTAATGTCGATAGCAATGCAGTGGCTGAAGTCGTTGCCAATTGGACCGGAATTCCTGTCGGTAAAATGGTGTCTGATGAAATACGTTCGATATTGAATCTGGCTGATCGATTGAATGAGCGCGTCATCGGCCAATCACATGCGTTAAAAGCAATTGCACAAAGCATTCAAACATCCCGTGCCGGTTTGACTGATCCACGTAAACCTATTGGTGTTTTCTTCATGGTAGGTTCAAGCGGTGTGGGTAAAACAGAAACTGCATTGGCACTGGCGGACATTCTGTATGGCGGCGAACAAAATATCACTGTCATTAACATGTCGGAATTTAAAGAAGAACACAAAGTTTCCATGTTGTTAGGTTCGCCACCGGGTTATGTGGGTTACGGTGAAGGTGGTGTACTGACTGAAGCTGTGAGACGCAAGCCTTACAGTATTGTGTTGCTGGATGAAATGGAAAAAGCGCATCCCGGTGTGCAGGATATTTTTTATAATCTTTTCGATAAAGGCACAATCAAAGATGGCGAGGGTCGCGATATCGATTTCCGCAACACCGTGATCATCATGACCTCCAATGCGGGCGAAGAACATATTCGCGCTATGTGTGCTGCCAGTGAAACCTTACCTGAGCCGGATGTATTGCTCGACAATTTCCGACCCCAACTTTTGCGATTCTTCAAACCCGCTTTCCTCGGGCGCACCACTGTCATTCCTTATTACCCATTGAATGATGAGAACCTGATGAAAATTTGCGACATCAATATGAAGCGAATTGAAAAACGCGTGCGCGAACATTATGACGCCGAGTTCCATTGCGATGACGAAGTCAAATTGCATATAGTCGCACGCAGTCAGGAAGTCGATACCGGTGCACGTAATATTGAAAATATTTTAACGCGTACCATGCTACCTGATTTGGCTGCTGATTGTTTGTCACGAATGGCGAATGGTGAAACCATCAGTAAAATCAGCGTCAGCGTCAGTGAGGACGGGCGATTCGTTTATAAAATCGAATAGTAAGGTCGAACGAATAATATCGAATAGCTAACTAATTATGATGTCACGATTTATTGTATTGTTTGTTTTAATTGCTGCGGGGTTATTGGCCAATGCTGATACCCCGCCAGCAACACCCAATCTGCGAGAAACAGCACAAAAGCTCTTCGCTGACTTTTATGCACAATCCAGTCTTCTGCATAAAAATTACCAGCAGAAAAATATCAAAAAACCGGATACACCTGCCGAACTTCTCACGTTGGTCACAACAGCGGTGAATGCTCACCAACGCTTTTCTGCAATTCAATTGGTCATAGGCAACATCCATTTGATTCGGGCTAATATTGAAGCTGACGAAGTGATGGGTATTTTTGATTTATTGTTGGCAATGGAAGCGTTGGAGCAAGCAAAAGCTATTTTATTGATTGCATCCCAAACGGCCAGTGACAACACTATTTCAAAAATGCATTACCGTCTTGCTTTATTTTATTATGCGCATGAAGATTGGAAAAAAGTGCTAAAAGAAATGGATGCCATCACTGCACGCAATGCACTTACCCAGGATGAAAGTGACTACGCTTATATAATCTATGGCATTGTTTTGCAAAATTTAAAGCAGCATCGTCAAGCCATTACTTATTACGATCAGGTTGCAAACACATCCCATTATTATGGCTATGCACAATTAAACAAAGCTATCGCTTTTTTACGCCAGGGCTGGTGGACAGATGCCGACCTTACTATCGAATCAGCGGTTACTGTCGAAACTATTTCCAAAAATCCTGAATTATTGAATCGACTATTTTTATTTATTGGATATGCACAGATTCATCATGAATTTTACCGAAATGCACGAGACAGTTTTCGAAAAATTTCAGTTAAAAGTGAATATGCTGATAAAGCACTTTTAGGCATTGGCCTGTGTGCTATACATCAAGGTGATTTTGCAGGCGGATTAAATGCATTCAATCTGCTTAAGAAAAAAGACACTGATGATATTGCCGTCATAGAATCCAGACTCTTATCTGCCTACACTTATGTTTTGCTCGGAAAAAAAGAGGTGGCGTCGGAACACTATGCCAATGCTATCGTCTATTATCAAAATAAATTGAATGCATCGATTGCCGAAAAACAAAATAGTTTGAATAATATTCCACTGGATTCAGAATATTTGCCGGGCTGGTTAAAAGTGCATATAGAAAGTTTGCAGGAATTCAGACAGCTGGCCTTATCCAATTCAGAGCGCGCCAAAATATCGTCCTTATATGATCAATATTTATTATTGACTAAAACTTTGTTGAACAAAGGCTACGACGCACAGATTGAAGTTCTTTCCAGTTACCTTGCCCAATCGCAACTTGGCCAAGCCCAACTCTATGACAAGGATAAGTAATCATGCAATTTCATAAAACATTGTTGCTATTGACATTGATGCTGGGGGCCTGTGCAGGCAATCCTGAAAAAGAGGAAGAGCAAACACTTGCTGATCTGGATGTGAGTGATGAATCGGTTATTGAAACCAAAGTAAGCAATACATCAAAAACCAAAGAAGATGTGAAGAATGCTTATTACAGTTATTTGCAACATGCCAGCAAAACTGACAAGTCGCGAGTAACGGCCGTTAACCGTATTGCCAATATGGAACTCGAACTGAGTGAAAGTCTTGGCGGGCAAGATGAAAAATTAAGTGAAGCCGAACAGGATCAACGTTACAACACCACTTTGCGCAATACGATTACTCTTCTGGAAACTTCCATTCGCGATTTTCCCGATGCACCGGAAGTGGATAAATCCCTCTATCAGTTAGCCAGAACTTTGTCGCAAATCGGTGACTCCAGCAAAGCCTATAGTATTTTGCAACAACTGGTCGATGAACATCCGAAATCTGTATTTTACGCAGAAGCGCAATTTCGTCTGGCAGAAACTGCTTTTGCCAGCGGTGATTATATCACTGCCGAAAATGCTTACACTGAAGCGATTACAGCGCAATACAATAAAGATTTTTATGAAAAATCTTTATTCAAAAGAGGATGGTCGCGTTACAAGCAAGAACTCTATCTGGAAGCCATAGACGATTTTGTTGCAGCTCTTAGCAATCATCAATTTGCGGCGCGAGACAAGTTAAGTGACAGTGAAAAAAGTTTATTTGATGATTATTTCCGCGCACTGGGTTTGTCGTTTATCAATTACAACGGGCCTGAAGGTTTAAATCAATATTTTGCGGACACCACTGATTTTAAATACGTCTATGAAGCCTACCATGTGGTATCAGATATTTACCTGCAACAGGAACGATATTCCGATGCCGCGTTAACACTCAAAGAATTTATCAAACACCAGCCATCTGATAAGCGCTTGCCCGTGGCGCACCTGGAAGTCATCAAAATATGGCAGTCAGGTAATTTTGTAGCACCATTGAACGAAGAAATTGAAACCTTCTATTCACTTTATAATGTTAACTCGGCTTATTGGAATAAAAATCCTAATAAAGAAACACAAAAACAAATTAAAAACGAATTGCGACAATACATTGTTTTGATGTCAACTTTTTATCACAGTCAATACAATAAAAAATCGGACAGCAGCAATTTTGCAGGGGCAGAACTTTGGTATAAACGTTACCTGACTGATTATCAGTCTTATGCACGCCAGGATAATATTTACGTGCTTTATGCCGAGCTGCTTGCTGATGTTAAACGAAACACCGATGCTTTAACCCTGTTTGAAAAAGCAGCTTACGATGGCGAATTAATTCTGGATAAAAAATCGGCTTACGCGACCATTAGTATGTCCGATGATTTTTTTAATAACTCAACAGGCACTGCGAAAACAGCTTGGTTAAATAAACATATCGACTATGTTTTGCGCTACGTAAAACTCTACCCCAATGATGGCAAAGCCGCTGAATTGATTGTACACGCAGCACAACTGGCGTTTTCTGATAAAAATTATGCGAAAGCGATTGAGCTGGCGAATCTTTTAAAGAAAATTCCCGACCAATCCTATTTCACTCTTGGCAACATCAAAGCAAGATCCTATCTTGAGCTTGCTGAATTCGCCGACGCAGAAATGGCGTTTTCTGATTTAAGTGTAAAACCGGGTATAGATCAAAAACAACGTGACCAAATTAATAACAGTGCAGCACTCGCGATTTATCGTCAGGGTGAAGCTGCAGCAAAAGCGAATCAAACCAATGCCGCTATAATGCACTTTGGTAGAATTGCCAAACAATATCCCAATTCCGATTTGGCGCCGACAGGTTTATAC
>CAMLRJ010000062.1 GCA_946482345.1 uncultured Cellvibrio sp. | reverse complement strand
GGAACATTTTTAACAATGTTCCTTTTTTATTAAATTATTGGAGATGTTGATTGACGAACTTGACCGTTGCTTCCAAGGCCTGAAGCCGGGTTTTACTTTCAAGAAGATGATGGTTATCACCCTCCAGCTCTATTAACTCCACTGATTTATTTTTACGTTTTAATGCAGAGTACATACTTTTGGATTGGCTAAAAGGAACTACTTTGTCATCTTCCGAATGAATCAATAATACCGGGGCTGTAAAAGAGGATGCGAATTCTTCTGGTGATATTTTGGCAAGTTTGGCTTTATCTATTTCACCTTTGCCAAATTGTTTTTCCATGTAAGTCACAATCGAGCTGTCTTTTCCATTCTTCTGTTTGTCCCAATTCAGCATGTCCCCAACATGTCCTATGCCATTAATTGATACGACACACTTGTAAATGTCTGGCGTAAACGCGCCGCCTGCCAACGCAGCATAGCCACCATAACTGGCTCCGACTACGCACACTTTTTTCGGGTTGATAAAACCTTTGTCTGCGAAAAATTTTACAGCATCGGTTAAATCATCCTGCATTTTTTGGCCCCACTCACCATAGCCGGCAACGGCATGTGCCCTACCGAAACCACTTGAACCCCTAAATTGAGGCTGAATAACCAGATAACCGTTAGCAGCCAATGCTTGAGCTCGATATTCAAACTCTATGCTGTCATAGGATTCGGGGCCGCCATGAGGGTAAATAATGGCCGGTAAATTTTTAATAGAAGAAATTTTATCTCTTGGAATCGTGATCAGTGTGGGTATTTTTAGACCATCACGCGCGGTGTAAGTTAAGGTGCCAATCGGATTTATGTCCTCATTTTTTATATTGGGACGACTGGAAGTTAAAAATTGTGGTTCATTTGAGCCGTCAACAAAAAGGAAATAGTCCCCTGCAAACTGAGAGCCCTCAACCATTACCACAATGTTTTTCCAGTTTGGAGAAGTACTGACGATATAAACTGACTGATCAGGAAATGTTGCAACAATAGATTTAATTCGCGCGTCCAAAGCTGTATCGAAAAAATGATAGGTCGGAGAAAACCCTGAATAGGACAAGCCTTTGGCTATTCTGTTTTTATCCGTGAAAATGCTGGCAATATCGGAATTATCACGTCCATATGGAGTGGAGCTAATTTTTCCTGTTGAGAGGTCCATCAAATAATAATCTTCATATCCGGTTTCATTATTGGTTTCAGTAAAAACCAGAGATTTATAGTCTTGAGTGATAGCGATAAAAGTTTTGTTTATTATTGAAGCGACTTCCTTAAATAACTCTTTGGGTTCTTTTTTACCATTTTCGAACACCATTATAGAGTGCTCATTGGTTTTATCGTTGTAGCGCTCTTCTACCAGCATGTTTCCATTGTTATCAATAAAAAAATCTTTTGAATATAATGAGCCATGACTGACAGTTTTATGCCTGCCTTTACTACTCAGTTTTACTTTTATCAATCCGTAATTGGGCTTCTGTGAACTGCCTAATAATAATTCTGTAGAGCCCAGGTAAGCTGGCATAAAAGCGTATTGACCATCTTCAGTAAAGCCAACTATTCTACCCAAGCCACTTTGTCCCGGGTAAACACGATCTTCGCCGGGAATTAATAACTGTCGAAATTTTTGAGTTTTAATATTAACCACAAAACCTGTACTGGTTTCGAACTCCCCTCTAAAGCCATCAACCCGACCATATTCTGATGCAGCAAGATAGAGCTGCTCGTTGTTAAGGAAATATATGTATAACGGTTGGATTTTTGAAAGATCCAGCAGCATAATTTTTTTCTTTTCTTTCAGAGAAATCACAGCAAGATAATCTTGATTTTCTTTGACAGTACGAAAAGCTACCAAACTTCCATCTGGTGAGATTTCAACCATGCTGGTAGTAGGCAAGGCACCATAATCTTTTAGTGTCGGAACTGCATGGGCACTAAAACCGGATAACAACATGCAAAAACAAAAACATGACAGGATAACCCTTAACATTTTGTAACTCCCTACTTGCTCTTTAGAAAATTGTGTTTATCTATTTAGAAGGTGACAGAATAACTATCCATTCTGTATTGAAAAACTTTTCAGGTTTTCTGCTACTTTTTTCAAAATACCGACATCTTGCTCGCCACGCATACCACTGAAAGCCAAAATTAATCTTTCGCCAGAAGCTGTTCTGGCTTCTACACCGCCAATCCAGCCAATATATTCAGGGCGCGCCAATCCGAATTGTGTTTCATCAATTTGTTTTGCATATACCAGTGTTTCAAATTGCCCTGTTGAATATCCGGTTAACCATACCTGATTTGCTTTTTTCCAGGCAATTTGTGCACACTCACGTTGTCTTGGTGGGTAGTCACCGAACAGGCGACCGGATGAATCACCCTGCGCATTCAGCATGGCAAGAGCACAGTTGCCTTTGGCTATTTTGAAATCATCAGGGTTTTGTAAAAATTCAGGTAATAATCTTTCGACTTCATCACTAATTTGATTACATAAATACTGAAAGTCATGTCGATTCATAAATTGAAAAAACCTGTTATGTAAAAATGTATTACGAACCCACTTTTAATTTTTGCCCTGGTTTTATGACAGACCTTGATGTGAGGTTATTCAAGCGTTGTAAACTGGAAACGCTGGTTTTATGAGCTCTGGCTATAGTCCATAAACTATCGCCGGATTTCACTGTGTAAGTAGACGCACTATTCATTGCACGAATTTCGTGTGCAGGAATCATTGCTTGGGGCAGGTTTGGTAATATGGTGTTAAATTCAGAAATTTTTTCGATAGGAATAAGGATTTGTTTTGGAGCAGTGGGGCCGATAATCCACTTGGTGTGACCAGCATTCAAGTTACGTAAAATTGTTGGGTCTATGTTGGCCATTTTTGCTGCTTGCGCCATATCAATAGTGGTAGGCAAACTGACCTTTTCAAAGTAAGGATCGTTGGCTATCGGATTTAAACTCAGGTTGTAGCGTTCAGGATTAGCAATAACTTTTGAAATAGCGATTATTTGTGGCACATAGTGACGAGTTTGTTTGGATAAAGGTAAAGACCAAAAATCTGTCGGTTTGTTTTGCCGTTTATTTTTCTTGATTGCCCGTTGCACCGAACCTTCACCAGCGTTATAAGCTGCCATGGTTAACAACCAATCTCCATTAAATAAATTATTAAGATATTTTAAATATTTCACTGCAGCATCGGTTGATGCGATGACATCCCGACGGCCATCATAAAAAACATTTTGTTGTAATCCAAAATGGCGACCGGTTCGTGGAATAAATTGCCACAGGCCAAGAGCCTTACTGCGGGATTGAATAAAAGGATTGAATGCACTTTCGACAATCGGGATCAGGGTTAATTCAAGCGGAATTTCGTTGTCACGCATCTGCTGAACAATGTAAAACAAAAAAGGCTCTCCCTGTCGGGTGACTTTTTCCATGTAGCGTTGATGTTTGGACAGCCAGAGCAGGTTTGCGCGAATGTGTTGTTCAGGAACGTCCGGCAATCCATAACCTTTTACTATTTCTTGCCAGAGGTCAGCGGGTATTACTTCAACGGGTTCAGGAGTAATTTCAATTGGTGCTTGCTCAATAACAGGTTCTTCTACAATCTCCGGGTTTCTGGAAGGTAAACTGGAACAGCCTGTCATCAATAAAATCAACACTGATACAAGGCTGAGCGGCCTGCTGAGTCGGCAAATCGAAAACATGAAAATGACCTCAGATAATTATTGGTTCTTCCAGTCAGGTGAAGCTGCGCCGGATGATAGGCGGAAGCCTGGCATAGGTCAATCCGAAGGGTTTAATTATCTTATAATTTATTAAGCAATGTAAAAATGACAGATGTTAGACTTCTGGCCGCGTATAAAGTCCGCCAACAACAATAATGAGGTTAAATATGAAAAAAACTGCTTTTTTTATTCAGACATTGCCATGTGTCGCATGGATCTTAATGACAAGCCTGAATGTTTATGCAGCTGAATCGGCTAAAGAATCGCCCCCTAAAAAAGAGCCTTGGGAATTATCATTGGCAACAGAGGTCTGGGAGCCTGTGCCCAGTGTGATTTCAGTCAATGAAAATGCAATTCCATCTGATGCAATTGTGTTGTTTGATGGTAAAGATTTGAACCAATGGCAAGGTGCAGAGCAGGGTAGTGCCAAATGGCGTCTAATAGATAATGCAATGGAAGTTGTGCCGAAAACCGGCGATATAAAAACCAAAGAATCTTTTTGTGATGTGCAATTACATATCGAATGGATGACCCCCACCAGAATTACCGCCAGTGATGGAAAAATTTTGGAAGGTCAGGGGCGAAGTAATTCAGGTGTATTTTTGCAAGAGCGTTATGAAGTTCAAGTGTTGGACTCTTATCAAAATAAAACCTACGCCAATGGACAGGCCGCTGCAATTTACAAACAATCAATTCCTCTGGTCAATGCTTCCCATGCGCCTGGCAAGTGGCAGACTTACGATATTATTTTTACAGCGCCTGTATTTGATAATCATAAAAAGTTGATTACACCTGCTTACATTACTGTATTGCACAATGGTGTGCTGGTTCAAAATCATTTTGAAGTTCAGGGTGCAACAGCCTGGATTGGCAAACCGGTTTATGACGCGCACGGCTGCGCACCACTCAGATTACAGGATCATGGTAATCCTGTACGTTTCAGAAATATTTGGATCAGAAAACTGAATTGAAAATTTGACAAGCGTCATTTATTCATCTGATTGCGCCAGAATCCCAATTAAAATTGATGGAAGTCATTTATGTCGTCCCTGATAAAAATTATCGGTTTATGTGTTGTTATTTTCAGTTCTCATCTTGTTTGTGCAGAAGATTTTAATCCCCTGCAGCACTTTAAAGAAAGCAATCACTGGACAAGATCCGACGCGGTCAGTGCTGTTGGAAAAAATTTACAGTTTACTGAAACTCACGATCAGGGCGATATTGTTGTAATCAAGAATTGGCAAGATGCCCCGCATTTGATTGGTAACATTCGGTTTGGCGATATGTTGTTGTCAATGGAATTTTTAGTACCCGAAAACTCCTCTGCAAAATTATTTTTACAAGGTCGCTATGCTTTGCAATTGACAAATAAAAATAATGAATGGCAGCAACTGCATATTGCTTATCGTGCCCCTCGTTTTGATGAAGCCCGCAACAAAACTGAAAATGCATTGATTATGCAAGTCAGGATTAATGGTGAAATAGTTTCCAGCAATCAAATTATGGCTGCCATCAGTGATGGAGCAACAATGAACTGGGAAAGCAACACAGGTCCAATCACGCTTCAGGCTAATGGGCCATTTGCTTTTCGTCGTCTGGCGGTTGGCCAGGTAGATTTCTCAAAAATAAAATTGCCAAAAAAATCCGGTGAAGCGACTAACGAAAAATCATTGGTAGATTTCGTCAAGCTGGGGAAAGATACTTTCGAGTCAGTAGGTTGCAATGCATGTCATCTTATTGAAAAAAATAATGCTGGCGTCAGCACAGGCCCGAACCTTTACGGCCTGTTCAAACGCGAACCTCGCAATCGCACAGTAGTAGAAGGCGGAGAAGGGCATCAATTTATTATCAAAGCCAATCGTCAATATTTGCACCGCAGTATTCGTGAGCCAGCAAGCCAAATAGCGATTAAAGAATCCGGCGATAAAACAGGTGAAGCTTTTTTGCCGATTATGCCTGCATTTTCCAAAGAGACTTTATCTGATACACAAATTGATGCCATAGCGGATTACCTTGCAACATTAAATGAGCCTCATGAACAAGGGCCATTGGTGAAATTACAGGAAGTTTCCGGCGAGAAAGCTTATGACCCAATCGCAGATCGTTTGCAATTATTGATTAATGATCAAGTCAGAATACAGCGTGGTCCAATGCTTGGTGTTTCCGGTCGAGCGATTCATGTGGGTACTCCATGGGGTATACATTATTCATTTGATCCACGACTGCTCGCTATTACCAAAATTTGGCAAGGTGGTTTTCTGGATATGAGTGGCGAATTTTTAAATCGTGGTGGTGGTGGTTTAAAAATGGGATATGAAAGTCGGGAGGTAAATACCGGATCAAAAGAATATTTATTGGCGCCACTGAATGAAAAAGGCGAAGCAATTGATTTTTCATTTAAAGAAGCCAAATTTGGTGATGTCGAAACGATTAAAAAGTCTTTATACAGTAGCGAAGATCACCTGCAAAAACTAAAAGCCGTTAATGCACGATTCAAAGGTTATTCACGTGATTCACAAAATAAAAATGCGTTACCGGTATTTCGGTATTCTGTTGGTAAAAATGAAATCAGTATTCAAACCAGTATTTTAAATAACGGACAAGTGAATATTGAACTGGAAGGGACCTTATCAAAACCACAACATTTTTCAGTAAATTCCGATCTTCTTAAATCAATACAGATTACTCAAGGAAAAATAGAAAATGATCAATGGATTTTGCCAAAAGGAAAAATCAAAGCCGGTTTAGCAGCCAGCATGACTCTTGCAGAAAATAGCTGGCGATCACCTTATTCAACATTTAATTACCAACAGCAACGTGTTGAGGTTAAACAATCAACGGCGAATATGCCTGCGGGTTATAGCATCGAAAGTTATTATCCACCGAAAGATAATTATGGCCGCGATCAATTATTTGAAGCTTTGGGTCTGGCGCAAGCGGATGATGATGCGCTCATTATTGGTACCCGAACTGCAGGTATTTGGCGAATTGAAAATGGTGAGTGGAAATTATTTGCCGAAGGCACTTTCGACAGTTTGGGTTTATTGCTTGAAGATAAAAAAGGTTGGGTTGTGATTGCCGGCCAAAAAGCTGAACTGACTCGCATCAGTGATACCAACGGCGATGGCCTTGCAGATAATTATGAAACTTTATTTGATGCACACTCGTATCACGGAAATTATCACTCTTACATGCATGGCCCTGTACGCGGTGCTGATGGTGCTTATTATTTCAATATTAATCTGGCCGATGGTAATGATGGCTCTACTTATAAAGCAGGCGGCGCCTATATGGGAAGTGCAGGGGGTTTTGCAGGATGGGCAATCCGAGTTGAGCCCGACACAAAATTTTCGCTTTGGGCAAATGGTTTACGCAGTCCCGCAAGTATAGGTGTTGGCCCTGATAAAAAAATCTGGTACGCCGATAATCAGGGCGAATATATGGGGACATCAAAATTATTTGTTATTGAAAAAAATAAATTTTACGGTCATCCATCAGCATTAGTCGATTTACCCAGGATGACACCAGATTCAAAAGAAATACTTTGGGATAAAGTTAAAAACACCAGAGAAGACGCCGTAGTTTTATTGCCACACAATCGCCTTGCCAATTCACCCGGCAATCCGGCATGGGATATTACTCAAGGAAAGTTTGGCCCTTTTAATAATCAAATATTGATGGGTGATCAAACCCAATCCAATTTATTTCGTATCACTACCGAAAAAGTGAATAAACACATGCAGGGTGCTGTCATGCCATTTATTGATGGTTTGGAGTCCGGTGTAATGCGCCCATTATTTTTGCGTGATGGTAGTTTATTGTTGGGCCAAACCGGTCGTGGTTGGCAAGCCAAAGGTGGACACGTTGCAAGCCTGCAAAAAATTAAATGGGACGGCAAAACCATAGCTCCTGCCATTTTAAATATGAAAGCAACGGCAACTGGTTTTGATGTAGAGTTTACACAGGCTATTTCTGCAAAAGTTTCGACAGAACAATTACAACAAGCCATTAAACTCGAGTCATGGGTATATCGTGATGCACCGGATTACGGTTCAGATGAATTAGGTTTGCAACAAGAAAAAATAAAATCCATTTCCATCAGCGAAGACGCCAAACACATTCGTATTGATCTGGATTCACTCATCCAACCCAATGTTCACCCCGATCAAACTGCACGCATGTATCATTTACAAATTAAACATGAAAAATGGTTTAATGATCTGGCGCCAGAAACATTACGAGCTTATTACACATTGTATGAATTTGCGAAAAAGTAATTGATACTCTTTCTTCTTAATACAGTACGTAATCACAGGGATGTGATCATCTGCTGAACAATTACACTTGACGTCTCACAGCTTTCCGAATACTTTCATCAACACATACAATAGTGCTTTGAATCACATATTTAATTTGATACTTGTAGAAAGTAAAAGTCGGTTTAAAAATGAATAACCATATTCCAGATCAAAGAACCTATGCGTTTCATAAGAAAGCGGCAGAAATCTTACGCATACAACCGGAGCGTCTTGCTGAAGTCAATGAAGTTTTAGCTCACTGGTTAACAATGACAGGAACTCAAGCGGAGGGCTGGGCCGAAAAGTGGAAAGAGTTAATCGAAGGGTTATCCGTTCCTGCAATTGCTGATTTAATTTGTGAGGAAAGTGAAGAAATGGACTTTTACAGAAAAAGTAGCCCATTTTCTTGCCTATTATCCGATGAAGAGCGTTTAGAAATTATACGGAGATTTAAATACAATTATGAATAAATTCCAGCTTGAACACATTCTTCTTTCTGCTGCGAAAATAGGTGATGATAATGAAATTATTGTTATCGGTTCCCAGTCAGTGCTTGGTCAGTTTCCGGAAGCAGGAAAAAATCCTGTACTTGCATATTCTATGGAAGCTGATATCTATCTGAAGAATAAATTGAAAAATACAATTTTAGTTGAAGGTGCTATTGGTGAAGGTTCCATATTTCATCAAACTTTTGGTTACTATGCCCAAGAGGTTGGCCCTAACACCGCTATCCTGCCAAGCGGTTGGGAAGACAGATTATTTCCTGTCTGTGTTAAACGAGACAATATTGTTGTTACAGGATATTGTTTGGAGGCACACGACTTGGCTGTTGCTAAATATGCAGCAGGAAGAGAAAAGGACTATATATTTTTAGCCGTTATGATTAATAAAGGAATGCTGCGGAAAAAAGAATTAATAAACCGTGTGCATTCAACTAAGTGTATTCAATCTCAACAGATAATCGAAAGGATAAAACGGGATTTTAAAGAATACGCAAGCAAATATCATGATTTTGGCAAATACATGCCTTCGTCTACCCAATCTATGTCAAGTATGAATGATGTAGAAAAAAAGAGGTTTATTGCCAGTGTGAAAAAAGGCAAAACTTTATTTAAAGTTGATTAACATATAAAACAAAATAACATAAAAAAAGAGACGCAATTGCGTCTCTTTTTTTACTTGTGCGATTAATCAGTGTTTCCACCAATCTTTTGGCCACTTGTTCATTTTGTGAGAAGTTTCCAATAACCATACGAAGTTGTAGTCACGTGCATTGGTGCAAGTGCTTTCGTAAGCATTTTTCTTGTGATCCCATTTTTTGAAATGATCTTTGCCATCAGTACACAGAGGTGGGACTGTGGTCGTGAGATCAAATTCCCAGATTGCGTCACCCAAACCATTTGGTACAGCGGCCAGATCTGTTGAATCAGGGTGTTGCACAGCAACAACAAATTTGGTTGGGTTGGCAGGATTAAAAATCATACCGGTTGCTTCCGATCCATCAACCTGAACACTCATAAAATGATCGAGTGATTCAGCAACACCGTCATTGTCTGTGTCACGCGCAAACCAAATATCGCCACCCACATTATCGCCATTGGGTGAGTCTTCAATAACATAAATATTTCCCAGAGCATCTTGAGCCAGGTTATCAGGTGAATTTAATACGCCGGTTGTTGCCTGGAATCCCAGATTTTTGGGTGTGTTTTTTTCAGACAAATATTCACGCACAATTACTTTATCTTTATTAATCACTTCAACTGAATAAACAGATTGTTCAGAAGTTGCAGTGAAATAAAATACTTCGCGGCCATTGGCTAATTTACCGACTTCCATATCTTCCGGACGACCGTAAGGTGTTCCACCGGCTTCATCAGCTGACAGACGGCCACCCATATTGGTGTTGTTAAATGGGCTGGTTGCAGTCAGAGCATTTCCATTTGCATCGGTTAAAGGAATCCAGGTTGCAGCACCGGTGCGTGGTTGGGAAAGATTAGCCGTTGCATTCCAGTTAGCTTTTACATCACCTTTAAATCCATCAATAGCTAATACAAATGTTTGACCCTTGGTGTAATCGCCCGCTTTTGTCATGACAAATTTATAGATGGAACCTGAATTAAATTCATCAATAAAATAAATAGTGTCTTTGAATTTATTGCTGAAGTTAATCCCTTCATGCGCTACGTTGGCGATACTCTCCAATTCGCGATACTTAATATCGGATGCAGGCGCTAAAGGATTTAATATTTCAATAATACGGCCTTGTCCAGCCCACTCTTCACCTAAAAATAAAGTGCCATTGGGAGTAAAACGTGCAGGGTCAAAAGCACCATAGTCATTCGCCCAGTTACCATTTAATCCTTGTTGATCACCGGCAAAAATAATTTCACTTTTATCCGTTTTGGTATCGTAACGCGAAGCACCGGCACCAAAAGGTGTTTCGTGCGGAATAAAAATATAGCGACCGGTTGGATCATAAGCCAACATGTCAAACATGGAGCCTGAAGTACCAGCATCTACACGAATAATCGATTGTGTAATGTCAGCTTCTACTTCACGCATACTGGTCAGGTTTTTGGTAGTAATACCGGCGGGTACCACCCATGGATTATTTAATTCGTTAATGTGATTCGGGGAAGCAACACTCGCAGAGTGGGTTAACGGATTAAAAAAAGTATCAGTGCCAGCGCTGGTGATTTGGGTCAAACCAACCAATGCAATCGCAATTGCTGACTTGTTGAAAGCGTATTTCATGAAATTCTCCGGAGATTGTTATCGATAATGTCGAACCCTGAGGCTCCGGAGAATTGTGCAAAGCAAGTGTGACTATATGATTAAAGATTTTTGACGTTTATTTGACGTTTTTGATGTCAGCCAGTTGTTTAACCACTGTTTTGTCGGAATCTTTCTGCCATTGCAAACGAATATCCCATTGATAAAAAGAGGAGGGGGGTAATACGGGAGCTGTTTCGTTATCAACTTTTTCATACACATTTTTAGGTGCTGTGACTCGTGCATCACGTCCATAAATGTAAGATTGTTCCATCACAATCGTTTTATAGGCTTTATTTAATTTCAATGCGCGCTCACGGCTGGGCGTAATCAATTCATAGAGTGATTTGACTGATCGTACGGCTTCATGTTTTACCTGACCTTGCTGATCAAAC
>CAMLRJ010000061.1 GCA_946482345.1 uncultured Cellvibrio sp. | reverse complement strand
TTCCGTTCATCACACAGCCAAATGGTGTTTGTAGTTGATGAATATGGAACCATTAAAGGTTTGGTGACCTTGCAAGATTTATTGGAAGCTTTAACCGGAGAATTTATTTCGGGCAATGAGGAAGACGCTTATATTATTCGCCGCGACGATGGTTCATTTTTATTTGACGGCATGCTGCCAATTGTTGATTTAAAAGATTGTCTGGAAATTAGCGATTTGCCGGAAGAGGGAAATTACCAAACGCTCAATGGATTAATCATGCTAATCATAGGCCGCGTTCCGGTTGCCGGAGAAAAAATTACGTTAAAAGACTGGCAACTGGAAATTGTCGATATGGATGGTCGCAGAATTGATAAGGTATTGGCGTTTAAGTTGCCGTGATTTTTTTCAATTAATGCCTTCGTGAAAGAGTTTATTATCAGGAAATAAAAAATGCGCAAACCGATTGTATTAACTCCAAATGAAGGTCGTCGTTATGAAATGGGCAGCATGTCTGCCATTTTCAAAGCAGACTGCGCCGAAACTAATGGAGCCTATTCAATTTCCGAATGGTGGCTCGAACCTTATTCAAAAGGCCCTGGCGCCCACTCACATCCTGAAGATGATGTCTTTTATGTCCTCGAAGGTGTCATGAGTTTTTTAATCGGCGATCAATGGATCGACGCACCCAAAGGTTCATTCGTTTTAGCACCCGCAGGTACAACCCACGATTTCGAAAACCGAACATCCGCGCGCACAGGTGCACTCAACTTTTCAACTCCCGGAAATTTTGAAAATCACATGCCGAGTATTGTGGATTGGTTTAAGGAGAATCCGTTGGGGAAGACGGTTTGATTGCCAGCCGATAAAGAACTTAATACTTTAAAACATGTTAATAAAAATCCAGAGAATAAAAAATGAAATTCGTTCTACTTGTGGTGTTGTCATTTTTATCAGCTAGTTGCATGACTGACTCAAAACACGAAAAGGTGATGTTAGATTCCAATGTGGTTAAAGAAAAAAGAAGCATAATTGATATTCAAAATTGTTTAGAGCACTACAAAAATTCCGTGTATCCACTTTATCAAAAGACTCTTGAGTACAATAAAAATCTAGGCGGCTCCATCACAGTTTCTTTTATCATTACATCTGCTGGTATGGCAAAGAATATTAAATTTGTGAAAAGTGATTTGGGCGATGAGTCTTTGGATAACGCGATAGTAAGTGAGTTGAAAAACTTAAATTGTGGGCCAAAAGGTGTAGAGGATGCCGAGATAGAGTATAAATTTATTTTTTCTCCTGAATAATCGACTGCTCAGTGGGTTAATTGATGCAGCAAACGATTTGGAAGTCCCACCATTCAAAAAATTTGACAGTGATACTGTTGATTGCCGGCGTAAAAATGTTGGCGAGTTGATAAGCAAAATTAGGCCTAAGTCATCAAATCACACTGTACCGAAAATTACTCAATTTCACCTTTCCTTTACCCACACTGTAAATGCCAACCTTCAAACTTAAAAATCCACCAAAGACATTGTGGTGCATTCCGGAAACTTCCATGCGGGTAGGGTGGAGTTTCCAGGTTTTACCTTGATCTTGTGAATATTGATAAGTAATTACGTGATGATCGTTGATTAATTTAATTCGAAGGCTGGAAGCCTTGATGGGTACACTTGCCCATGTTTGTTCTTCTGCGTACTGATAGGTTTTAATTTTTTCTGCAGTGAAACCTACACCAACAAATGCTTTGTGATTATAGAAAAGCAATAAGCCTGCTTCTGCATCACCTGATAACGCCAAATCAACTTCTACCTGATAGGCACGATCTACAACGCCGCAAGTCAATGGTGAACTATCAATTGGTGAATTTCCTGCACCGGCAAGTTCCAAATATTTTTTACCGTATTTTACGCGAGACATTTCGTCTGGTTTTGGATTATGAAAACACCATTGAATACCAAATTTATTGGTAGAAAAATCATCGGAGAGCGCCATACCAACACTGGATTTTTTTGTTGGTGATTTTTTTAAAGGTGTTGGCAAGGGCAGGGAGAGATCACCACCTGTTGCACGAAACCAGCCATCACTTGTCCATTCAATCGGTTCTAATAAAGTTTGTCGGCCGAGTGTTCTAAAACCATTTTCATATCCGTGATAGATCATCCACCAATCACCTTTTGGCCCTTCGATTAAAGTGGCATGACCTTTAGACCACCAGGGTTCACTTTCTGACAAGGTTCTTACTAATGGATTATGAGGACAGTGTTCCCATGGGCCGTGAATTGAACGCGCGCGCGCAGCAATAACCATGTGGCCAGTGACCGGGCCTGCAGTGCCGCCGACTGCTGTAATCAAATAAAACCAATTATCTTTTCGAAATAATTTTGGCCCTTCAGGTGCAAAATTTTCAACGATCCAATCTTCCGGATAACGCCAGGGACTGTAAGCATGTTCAACCTCACCATCGGTTGCAAGCCCATCATCCGTCAAACGTACTTTTCGAATTCCATTTACAAATAAATAACGTTTTCCGTCTTCACCCACTATGTGACCGGGATCGATGCAGCCACTAATATTTAGATCAATCGGATCACTCCACGGCCCGGTAATTTTATCGGCCCAAATCACATAAGTTGACCAGGGTTTTCCCGGAGACAATGCAGGAATATAAATGTAATAACGATTTTCATGTTTACAAATATCCAGTGCCCAGACAGTTCCAATATTACGCGTGAGTGCTGCAGTAACGGGTGACCAATTCACAAGATCTTTTGAATGCCAGATGACAATTCCGGGATAAGAATCAAACGATGAAAATGTCATGTAATAATCTTCACCATCTTTCAAAACAGTCGGATCTGGATGATCGCCGGGCATGATGGGATTCAGGTAAGTCGCATTTCCCAAATCTGCATTGCGTTGGCCTTCAATGCCTTTACTCCACTTGGGAACAAAATCTGCGCAATTATTTTTATTGATATTTTTTGAAGCTGCTTCTACGGTCAACACACTTGAAAAGGGTGTGGCAACTGTGCCAATCAAACAGGCTTTGAATAGATTTCTGCGTGTAGTATCGGTCATGAAAATTCTCGACTCAAAAAAAAGTTATTGTCATCCTCGCGAATAATCACATGGAAGTGATGTAGTAAGCAATACAGGAGCAATTGCCAAGGCGAGGATCCAGTTAAACAAATTTTAAGGGCTGGATCCCTGCTTTCGCAGGGATGACGATGTGCAAAAAATTATTATAGGGTGACTTTGCAAAATATATAACTATCGTTTAATGATCAATACCCATTTCTAGCAAATACACATCATTTTCTCGCAAAGGCAGGCTCAGATTATAAATACCTTCTTTAGTGACGCGAATGGATTTTTCTGATGATGGTTTTCCTGTTGCTTGCGCTTTTAATTCACTGACTTGCGATTTTGTCAGCTGGGCAGGCGAGCCCATTTTTATATAGGCAGTAAAAGCATCATTCTGTTGATAACCCACTTGCGAGATTTTTAATTTATAGCGGCCTTTTTTAAGACCATTAATTTTAATATTCACATTACCTTTATTGGCAGGGGGTAAATCTTTTATATAGTACTGCTGATTATTAATGCCTTCGGGTAAGGTGTGGGTCATATCCCACAAGAGTAATTGCACATTACCCTTGTTATCAGTAGTAGCAAATGATTGCTTGTCGGAATTTTTTAATTCCGTTGATTGCAATTGATTTAAAAATTGATAAGCAAAATAAGCCGGTTTTTTAATTCCCTGCGTGTTCATCAAACCAAAGCCACCGTGGAAAGCTTCAAAGCGCGGGCCCGGTTCTTCAAAAATATCAGTGAATACCCAATAAGACATTGATTGTACAGCACCGCTGACTTGTTTTAATTTTTGCAAAATATACGCCGCTTGATGATAACTGTCATGTGTTGGGTCTGCAGGTGTGTAGGATGAACTCCATTCGGTGTAATGTAATTCCAGATTGGGCATGGCCGATTCAGAAATTTCTTTTCGATTTCTTAATACATCACCACTGACTGCCGATTCATCTTTTGCCAGCACAGTGCCTGTGACACCAAACTCATCGAGAAAGCCTTGGTGTACACCATAAGAATGGGTACTGACAAAATCCAGTGGCACTTTATTTTTAACACAGAAATCGATCATTTCCGGAATCCAGGCTGCACCTGCTGTAGCAGGGCCACCCACTTTATAGTTTGCGTTGACACTTTTAATAGCCTTCGCCGCGTGTGCATAAAGTTTGAAATAATCGGCTTGCGAACCTGACCAAAATCCATCGAGATTGGGTTCATTCCAAACTTCAAAATACCAACTCGCAACTTCTTCCGCACCATAACGCTCAGTGAAATGTTCAGTCAGTTTTTTAATTAATGTTTCCCATTTTTCATAACTGTGTGGTGGTGTGATATTACCGCGCCACCAGAAAACTGTTTTATCACCACTGGCAAGGGAAGAGGGCATAAAACCCAATTCGACGAAAGGTTTCATACCGATGCTGAGAATGTAATCGTAGAGTTCATCAATATATTGGAAATTATATTGTTCTTTTCCCTGGGCATTGATGCGATAAACACCCATATCATCTGTTAACAAACCGTGCATACGGATGTAACGAAAATCCGTATCACGTTTTATTTCAGCAAGCTGCCTCTGCCAATCAGCACGCAAACCTTCATTGGCGCGACCAGCCCCAACACTGGCTTTAAAAAAAGTATCAAAATTACCTTGAATCTGTTTTACGTCAATTTCAATATTGCGATCCTGTGACCAGGCAGGGATATTCAATAGCAAAATACCGAGTAAAAAATATTTTATTGATTTCATAATGTTCCTGTCGTTTTTAATCATTATCGATTTTCGTCATCCCTGCGCAAGCAGGGAGCCAGTTTTTTATCTATTTTTTTCCTGCGCCTTCAAGCAACGCATCCAATGTTTGTTGTTCCAATACAGTGTTGGAACTTCTACTCAAGGCAGTACCTGTATCCCAATAAAATGGAATCAGACCATTCGCTATAGATTTTTGTGTAACGTATTTAAAATAATAGGCTCTGGATGCAAGGTGTAGTGCTAATGCATCACCGGTTAAATTATCGCGGCGTTGTGAGCCAAACTCGCCAACAATTAAAGGGATTCCTTTATCAACAAATTGGGTTTTCATTAAACCCAGCAATTCATCAACCTTTTCTTCTTCACCCCAGGTTGGGTTGTGTGCTGTGTCGGTGGTTGAATGGAAATCTTTACCCCAATAATAGAATTGGTTGCCCCAGGATTCATCTTTGGTCATTCCTGTGAAATTCCACGGCGAGTAGAAGTGTATTTCGGCCATTAAACGATTAGGCGTTGTATCAACAGGCATTTGTGTCATGAGTTGATTGGTTAATTCAATATCTGTATTGGGGCCTTGCACAATTAATACCCGATAAGCATTTTTTCCGCCAGTCGAACGCACTGCATCGATAAAGGTTTGATGATAGGACATTAAAACATTCATTCTTGCAATTTTTTCAGAATTGCTTGTCGAGCCATCGGATGCACTGACATTAGGTTCATTGGCGCTGGCAAACATTAAATGTTCATCGAAGTCACGCAAGTGAGTGGCAATTTGTTCCCAGAAGGCTTTTTGTTTTAAATTATTTTCTGCTTGTTTTGCAGTGGTGACATTATTTTCCAACCAGCCACCATCCCAATGAATATTTACAACCACGTAAATATCATTATCAACACAATATTTCACGACCTCCTTAACGCGGTTTAACCACTCAATTTCAATTTGAGCAGTAGTTTGATCCGCATACTGATTCCAGGAAACAGGTAAACGAATGGCATTGAAGCCGGATTGTTTTACAAACTTGACATAATCTTCAGTGATTTTTGGATTGCCCCAATAGGTTTCACTTTTTCCTCCCGTGGCTTCCAGCGTATTTCCGATATTCCATCCCAATGACATTTTTGCCGCCAATTGAACTGCATTACTTTCCATACCCGTCATATCTGCAGCAAGTGGACTGGTATTGTAATTCGGAAAGCCATTTGTCTGACCTGAGCTGGATGTGCTGACTGATTGGGAACTGGAAGATAGAGAAGAAGAAATTGATGAGCTGGATACAACAGCTAATGAACTGGATACAACAGTTGATGAGCTGATTCGACTGGAAACAGATCCACCGCCGTTGGAACCGCCGCCACTGCCGCATGCTGTAATTAATGACACAGCTCCGAAAAATATTAATGTATTGATTAGTTTCATATTGACTCTCACTTCGATTTATATTTGAACGCATTATTTTTTTGTTTTGATTTTAATGTTGTGGCCTGATTAGACCACAACATATTCCGGTTTAAAAATTTTTGTCGTTAATTTTTGTTTTTTCTTTTTATTTTCATGGTTAATGTAATTACCGTGCAGCATTTACAATTGTGCTGATTAGATTCGGATAAACCTGGGCGCCTGTATTGCGATTAAATAAACCTGTTGTGTTATCGCCTGTGGCACCAATATCCCAATACATAGGCACTATTCCCCGTGTATAAGCCGCTCTGGTGATGTATTGATTCCAATAAGTGCGATATCGCTCGGCGCCGGATATATTCAATCGCGATGTTGCAGCATACTCGCCAAGAATTACGCCCATACCTGCATCAATAAATTTGGTTTTCATTTTTTGCATTTGTGCATCTGCAAAAGGTTCATTAGCCCAGGTTTCAGTAGCGGCCGAATTGGTCGCAATATTGCCCCATTGCCAAATCGTATCATTATCATTCAGCGTAAAGTTGTAAGGATCATAGTAATGAACTTCAACCATTAAACGATTGGACGCTGAATCAGTTGGTTTTCTGAAAAAATTTACAGTGTGATCAATATTGGTATTGAAGCCTTGCACCACCAAATGACGTGAAGCATTGTTACCACCAGTAGCACGCACTGCATTTACGAAAGTTTGGTTGAAACTATTTTGCACCGTGTAATATTCAACGGTTGGCGTACCGTAATCGCCATCTTTTAATACTTCATTAGTGCCAGCAAATAATAAATAATCATCATAGTTTTTAAAATTATTGGCGATTTGTGTCCAGAATTTTGTGATGCGTGCATTGACCATGGATTGTTGTGCATAAGTTGGCTGCATCCAGCCACCATCCCAGTGAATGTTGATCATCACATACAAACCTGCATTTCGTGCGTAATTTACCACTTCAGTCACACGTGCCATCCAGCTGGCACTGATGTTATCGTTAGCGTCTGCATACTGTTTCCATGAAACAGGAATACGAATGGATTTAAAGCCTGCGGCTTTAACTGAATTCATCAGTGTTTGGGACGCTTTCGGATTTCCCCAGTTTGTCTCGCCACCTATAGCTTCGAGAGTGTTGCCAAGATTCCAACCGGGTGACATCTCTTTTGATAAATTCAGGCTGGTGATATTTCGCATACCTGAAACACTAATGGTAAATGTGCGTGTGGTTTTAGCGCCGCAAGTGTTTGTGTAAACGGCTGTGGCGGTGCAGCTCGCTGTTGGTGACACAGTTTGTTCGCGTGAACTACCGGAGGTTCCGCAACCACTCCATGACCAGGAGCCACCGCGAGTTGGATGTGGGCCAAACACTATTTGGTTTCCTGAGCTAATAGTGGCACTGGAGACATTATTCCAGGCGCCTGCAATTTTTATGTAAGGCGTCACTGCAGTTGCGGTACAGGTTTGTGCTTGGGTTGTGGCAATTGCAGATAACAAAATCAAGAGTAAAGACAGGTATTTGAATATATTATTTTTCATAAATCCTCACTTATTGTTTATGGTTGATTACAGATTTCTGATAAATCTTCGACTATCAAGTGGAACAGCAATCGTCCTTTAATTATTGTTATGTTTTTACATCAGGATTTATTACACAACACGGGCCAGTGTTGGGTTTGCATTTTTTTCCGGGGCTTTTAGTAAATGAACTGTTTGCAATGCCATTTTTTGTAAAGCGACTCGTTGTAAAGTCCCCTGGGATTCGGCTAACAACAGATTTGATGATGGATTGATGCTGTAAATTTCACAGTGATAAGTTGCGTACTGTTTACTTGCGGAAACGATACTTGCATTGACAGTGAGGTTATCCACTTGCAATTCATGGTGGACATTTATTTCACACTCGGATATGAAAGATTGTTCCAGTGTCTTATATCCGGCAATTCGTGCGGCATAATCAAAAATACATCCCAGGATTGCCAATTGTCCCTCAGCCATACCCTTGCTGGTGAGTTTCAAGGTGACTTTCCCCGTACCTTGTTCAATTAAATTGATATGAAAAAATGTTTTTAAAAGGTGAGTATCTACAATTTTTTGAGCTGGGTTCATAGGTTTCATTCCGTCATTAATAGCTTATTGTTTTCTTGATCGGTTCAGAATAAAAAACCCGCACGTACCAATCTGGTTCCTCCAAGGTGAGGGACGGCGGGAGAGGTGAAATCAAGGAGAGTTTGCTAAAAACAGAATAAAACGGTTAACCCTTGAGCGAAAATCTTTATCAATTTACAAAAAGTTGAAGTTTTTTTGATTTTAGTTGAATAGCAATAGGGTTTTGGCTTGTTATGAAGGTTACAAAAAAGCAGGTTAATTAATGTCACCTTCAATTAACCTGCTGTTTTTATGGATTTCACTTACTGCATTTTTACAAAGCGGCAATAGGCGAAACACCCCAGTTTCTGTAAGCAGCTGCACCTGGGCTTTGATCAGCCTTGAGCTTTAAACCGATAGTTTGGTACAAGTTGACCTGGGACATACCGCCAACATCCAGCACCCGCCCGCCGGAAATGCCTGCACCACCAACCAACATGGGTACATTGGAATTACCGTGTTGATCCGGATCACCCATATCAGACACCTGGGTCACAATGGTTGAGTTCATCAATCCTGCTGCACTTAATTTATCCAGAAGGTTTTTGGTCAGGCCTTGCATGTACACCATATCTTCATTGAACAGCGTTTGATTAAAGTGGTGTGACAAATGCGATGCTCGACCACCCAATGCATCAAAAATGTGGTTGTGTGTGTCATCACCAAAAGCAATTGAAACTGAAGCAGTCAAATTACAGCTCAGCGCCAGCACAATGATATCCGTATGAATTTTTGCCAAAGCATCAAAGCCGCTCACCGAACTGTTGGAAGGTCGGGGACATGAACCGCTACCGCCGCCACCACTACTACCCGTACCAATCGCAGCTTCAATTTGCTGGATGGCCGAGTAGTGGCTGTCCAATTTTTCTTTTTCATGTTGACCCAGTTTGTTTCTCAAACTGTTGATGGCCGGGTAATGCAAATCAACAATTGATTTTCTCGGGGCAACGCCTGTGGTTGGTGTACTGCCACCGCTGAACAACACGTCCAGCGCTGCTTGCGGGCTGGAAATGGAAGGGATTTCGCTTGGGCCTTCTCGAGTCAAATTGGAAATTGGAACGTTTGCCACATTCAAATATTTAACCGGGTAGTTGGCACCAATAGTGCGTCCCATATTCACATCGAAACTGTCTCGACCCCAGCTGGCATTATCAAACTTGGCAAACATACCGCCGTGACCTGCACCGGGACTCAGGGTTGCGTTCCTGAGCATCACCAACTTGCTGTAATGATTTTGCAGTGAAGACGATTGGACGGGCAAAGTATTACCTGAGGGGAACCAGTATTCAGGATGACAACCACCACCCGAAAATATCAGGCAATGTTTAGTCGGCGTACCGGACTGAGCTTCAGTCACACGGCTCATCATAACACCGGCGAGCAAGCTGGAAGCCTGTAACAAGCCGGCAGAAATACCGGCATGTTTGACCACTTTCAGAAAATCTCTTCGTTCTTTATCGAAGCAGTTTTTATATCTCATTTTATAAACTCCAATTCGTTAATACGGGCAACCAGAGCAGGCTCTGGATCAATCACACTCAACTTTCTTGAAGCAAAACCGGTAGGAAAACGGGTATAACCAAGCATTTAATTTTTATTTGTAAAAGTTGATTTTATATATGAAAAATATTTTTCCAAGCACAATTCATGGGTTCTTATAAAAAAGTGAAGTTGGTCACAAAATATGAGGGGGCAGATGATCTGTCGTACAAAACAACAAGAAGGCAGGCAGGAGCAGGATTCTCAAAACTAACTAGCAAGCCCAAACAACATTTATTATTTTTGAGAGAATGTTATGGAGGGCATGGCTTCGCCGGTATAGCTTTTCCTAAAATTGCTATCAGAATGCCGAAAGTTTCATTATTTTTTGTTTAAGTTTTATTGTTGAACCATAACCATTATTTGTCATAAAGGCTTTTGAAGGTTTTGGGTGTGCATCCATATTCTTCTTTAAATAGCTTGTTGAAGTAGGAGACATTTTTGTAGCCAACCGAATAGGCGATTTCAGCAACGTTGGCGTCTTCTTTTTCGGCGAGCAGACGAGCGGCTTCGGTAAGCCGCAATTTATTCAGATAAGTTGAAAAGGTAAAACCCAGTTCGGATTTCAATATGTCGTTGATCTTGGTTCGGCTCACGCCAATTCTGGACACCATGGTATCCAGATCCAGATCTGCATTGGCATACTCGGTTCCCATGAAACCCAAAATGGCGGCTTTCTCTTTATCGCGATGAGGCTCAAGGGAGAGTTGCTGATAAGCAACCAATGGACGATCCCGTTGAAGTTTATCTTTTAAATTGCTGATTAACGCCCGAGTATGCTGTCTGAAAAACCAGACGGCATAAGCACCCCAGAGCAGAATCATAAATGCGCCCAAAAAATACATATAGCGCCAATCGCGCCCATGTAAAGTGATTTCGTCTAATTGAACTTCAGAGTTTATTTCTCTCGGGCTTTGAAATGTAGTACCAAATGCAACTCTGGGAACTTTATTTAATATGTAAGTCTGTTCTGACAAATCCAGTTTGAACATATCAATCCACCAATCCGGTGTTTCGAGCCGAGTTAAATCTATCTCTATTTGAGTCCAGTTTTCGTTGCAAGAAAAAAAAGTAGCGGGGCCGCGGTAAGTTAAAAAATCACCGGGGATGGAGACTTTTTCATCGAATGTCAGTACCCCGAATGTCAGAGTGTTGGCCGGTGAGCATTTACTGCTGAATGAAATACTGTTGTATTGTGACAAATCAATCAGAATATTTTTATTTTCTTTATCTATGAATGACAAGGCGACTGATGCAAAAGGGTATTCGGCCTTTTTCAGTATAGTGAAGTC
>CAMLRJ010000060.1 GCA_946482345.1 uncultured Cellvibrio sp. | reverse complement strand
TATTTTCTTTATAAGATCCAAAGATGCGTACTTGCGTTTTAGTGATTAGCTCGCGCTTCTGAGTGCGCGGGTTGAATACTTCGCGTTGAATTCTAACTAGCTGACCAGGACCAGCAACGTCAATAAACCGATGCTTGACCCAATTGTGGCCAACACCATACGGGTTAGTAGTCGAGAAGATTACTAACGGAATTTCTGGCATTAACTTCAGCTCGCCGGTTATATCATCGCGAGGGCTGTGCTCTGCTGGAAGGAAAGATGAACGATTTAAAGATACCGCCATATCATACAAGTTAGAATTCGGATATTTTGTTAGTTCGTTCCATCCAATGAAAGGGAATTCTTGACCGTGATATTTCCAGTAGTCTTGTTCCGTTTTCATTACGCGGAACCAGAGCTCTTCCCCAGTTGGCCACACCCACTTTAAGTCTTTACCTGCGGACAAGAAACGGGCGCCGTCATTAAACTGTGAAAACCACCGTTTAGATTTGGAAATTAAGTCGTCAAGGTTTTTATATTCGCGGTCGAAAATAACTCCGCGCATGAAGCTTCCATACCCGATCCCAACGAATCGGCGGAAGAACATGATTTGCGCGTCGGTCTTACCTGGACCACGAGTGCCTTCATAGAGAATATGGTGACAGGGGCAACTTACTGCGAGTGCTTGTGAGCCTTCAAGCGGTTTCCAAATTACTTTTGGCTCACTAGCACCAAGGAGGGCATTACTGCTTGATTGCGTCGGGCCGAACAATACCGGCGCTTTCTGCACCTGAGTCAACGTACCAGTCATCTAGTTTTATCCATTGCTCGTCGCAGGCTCTTAGCCGTTCAATTAGTAGACTCGTATAATTTAAAAGTTCTTCCCCCGAGGTTTCCTGAATCGGAACTTTCGGCAACGGGACTGGACAGCGCTGGCGTAATGAAACTGGAGGGGTTAATAAGATCTCCCGACTCGTATAAACGTCCGCTGGCTTGGTCGTAGAGCACCCGCATAGCAGAAGAAGGCACAATAGACTTGTTAAACTCAAATAAAACTTGATCATTTTTAGCTAGCTCCTTAAATTGGCTTCTAGCATAATTGCCTTGTTCATTGATTTGTTTAAGGCTTGCTTGAAGCGCTTTGAAAAATCTATCATCACGAATATTTTGCTCAGACATACGGCTTACCGTACCGGCTAGGGTGGCATTAGCCACAAGTACTTGAGCCTTTTCAGCTTCGAGCTGCTCGTACCGCGTTTCAAGATTCTCATAGTGCAGATTAGTAATGTAGGCGTATGCCCCAGCTATTGCCGCAACTAGTGCAAGAGCGATTGATAAGTGGCTACGAACCGCTTGAAGTGTCATTGTCTGAAATCCCCAGTTTCTTTCTAACTAATTTGGCTAGGAGCGCGATACTGACCTCGGCCCCCAACCACCCGAATACACCAACCACTAACCCCGACCATCTCCAATCAAGCTCCATGGCTTTGCAACCTAACATTGCTAGAATTCCTACAAAGCCAGACGCGAGAAACTCCGCGATAGCGCGACTAACTTTGGGTTTCTTCTCTTGATTTAGACACCGCAGGGTGTAGGCTAAACATCCACCGACCGCCGCAAACAAACCAAAGCAAATGCTTTCGTAGAGAAAATCTGGGCTATTTGTAAGAATAGCTTCCATGAATGATTCTCTTATTCGTCGATTTCAAAATGAGGTAAATCCAAAAAAGTTTCGTCTTTACTTCTTCCATCTCTATCAAAATCACCGCCCCATCTTAACTTAACTCCTTTTCGGGCAGCAATCGCAAACATAACGCCAGCTAAGCGAGCAAAAGCCAGATGGTCATTCCAATCGTAGGCTCCAAGTCCATCAGAATAAAACGGGATGATATCGACTGCCTTTGAATGCGTTTGACCAGGTTTAAGATTATGTTTCGAATTCGGCCATTTTAATTTGGACTTTTTATTTGCAAAGGCTTCATCTTGTTCCTTCTGCGTTCTTATAGAACATAAGACAGAAAGATCCATTATGTCGCTTGCTTCATGGACAATTTCCTGGAGCCGAGGGTCGGCGCCATTAAGGACAGCTAAAGACTTACCAGCTACGCGTGTCATATCTACCTCCAAATGAAAAAGAGCTCCTGTTACCAGGAGCTAAGAACCCTTCAGCCCGCTGCTTCCGAAGGGTTAATCTTTTACTGAATCCTTCAAGCTTTTTTGCTGCGCAGCCGCAGCCTGCTCCCAAGAATCCACAGTTCCCATTGCCGGTACGACCATAACACATTGCTGAGCGGGAGGCGGTTGGTTCTTATCTTTAACCATGTCTCTAATCTTAGAAAGCTGGGACAAAGCAGATACGCGAGCAGATTGATTTCCTGCGGTGGTATCTAATGCTTCAACTTTTAAGCGAAACAGAATTTCGTTCTGGGACATGATTGCGTCTTCGTCCAGCTCTCGAAGCAAAGACGAAAGTATTTCTTGAACGTATGGTTCCTTCAGGAGCTTACGGCCCTGCACATTTGGTGACGAGAATCCAGCCGCAGCCGCAGCGCTAACGGGGTCCATAGTTTTAATATAATGTGCACAAAATACACGGCGCCGGAATTTCATATCCGGTGTCATCTTTGCGGCACTGCGCAAAGTGGCTTCTAGGTACGATTGGTTAGTTGTTGCAAGAACCGCACCTGGAACTTTCGAAAGCGGGATACCAGAGCGCTTCATTTGGACTCCTATACTTGGCGCACTTTTAATACTTTCGCCAAGTATAGGAAGATGGGAACGGGAAAGCACGCGTCACTAAAGTGCCCGTTCTATCCCTGCTAGCTTGTGATACCATTTAAGAAATACGGAATCCCAATAGTCTAGGGCCGCACCAAAATGATCCTCAATTTGGGGTAGGTCGGGAGGCGGGATCAACCGAATGCGATAATACTCCATTTGTTCGGCTTGGTAGCCTAAAGTATTATCGATATATTCGTCTGTTTCCGGATTCCAATTCACATAGTGCAATAAAGCCCACTGCCCCTTGAACTGGATTACTTCAACTACTCGCAGATTCTTTTCTGGATCATCAAAAACCTTTTGAGCAGCATTCCAGAAGCATTTGTAGTTATACAGCCCGACACCTGGTTGAACTAGGATACGCTGATAGCGGTGACGAAAATACTTCTGCATATGCAGGTGTAACCGCTGATTAAGCCATGACCGCCACTTACCGCGCATGTTGAATATACCCCAGCACCATGTGGGCAACTACTACTAGCGTAAGAATCCCGCCCCAAAGATAGTTCAAGCGAACAATGCTCTTTTCAAGGAACTTAGTACGTTGCTCTTGTGCTGTTAATTGAGCAATGATCTTTCGTTGCTCTTTTGCGTAAACAAAGGACTCGTCAATTACCTCGACAACAGCCGGTATCCATTCTGCATAATCTGGAACAGCAAAGGAGATAACAAATTCATCTTTTTGTTGCTCGTAAGCGATTGCCGGATGGAGCTTAGCTGCGGCTTTTGGAGATGACGGCACCTTAAAAGACACCAGCGTCATGTCATGCGGATATTTAACCATGAATTGATCAAAAGTGATAACGGTTAAGCTACCACCAGGACCAACCACGTTAATCGGTGATTCATCGTGGTGCATGTTATGCTTCCTTCTTTAATACAAGAGTTTCAGCTTCTTGGCGGGTGCATTCAATTTCTCTGACCACACGAACGCCAGTTTCAACGCAAGGGCCGGTCACCCGAAATTTAGCGGCGCCAATACGGCGGCCCTCCGGTGTTGACGCTTGACCAGTTCTGGTTATCTTTCTTTTCATTTAAATCCTCTTCAGTAAATACTCTAGCCCTTTCCCAAGCGCGTGCTCCATGTGCGTCATAATGAGCAGCAAGCCACGCACACCTTTCTCCAAGGTCTGAAACTCCATACGGGCATCTGGACCCTGGAGCGGCAGAGTGCCCTTGAAACGCCGCATCATAAAAATCATGCTCACGTCGCTTACTAGTGAATGAAAACGCTTTGCTAGCGCGCTTTGCCATTGTAGTGAATACTCCAAAACAATTAAGGCCATTATTAATCAATGGCCTTAATTATTCAATCACTCAGCATCAAGCTCGACGACTTTAGTTGCAAGTTTGGTTTCAAAATCGCAACCCTTAATGAAAGATTTGACCTGTCCAAGGTCATTCGGGTCACCACCTATTACTTCAATGTTTTCCCGAATAGCTTCTGCAAGTTGGTCGAGTAGCTCGTTCATGATAAGCTCGCTGAATTCTCTTCTTGCATATCAAGGAAGCGCTCTAATGCTGCGATAGCTTCTTTGACATCAGTGATTTGATCTTTCGCACCGCGGCCACCAGAACAAAGTAATTTCTTGGTAGCGTGAGCAATGCTTGGATCAGTTACTTTATACAAATCCAAAACACGATACACGTCCACCTTTTCCAGGTGGCGGGTATCTTTATAGTAATGCGGAAACGCTGCGGCGACTTTATCCGCAGGCTTCTGAGGAGCTGGACTCTTCTTGGTTGCTGCCATTTTCGACCTCGTCTTTGACAGATGGGATGTGCCTTGTTATCAGGAGCGATAGCAAGTGTTCGACGAAACGCGATTTCATTTCGAAGTCGAGAGGTTCTTCTCCGAGTAAAGCCATCGCTGTATCGTAAGCGTTGGCGACATTCTGTTCCCCTATTTCTTCAAGGGATACATTAGCCACAAGTTCACCGGTCATTTTGATGGCCGCTTCGCCGTTAAATCCGACGATTATATTTGTATAGCCGTTACTGCCGCAGCGAACGGAAATATCGCGCACTCCAGCAAGCGGTTCACCGTTCATTAAGATTTGGGTATCCGGATCATGCGGATCTTCTTTTAGGTTCAACGTAAAATGCTGGCGATTTCTCATTCTGTTAGCTCCACAGTTACGGTTAATAAAACCGGATGAATATATGCTTCCGGAAATGTTTTTTGGATATGTACGTGCTCGGCAGTAAAGAGGTAGTCAATGGTATCGAAAACAGTTGCATTTGCCAAATCCCACACTTCAGCATAAGTGCCGTCAATGCGCTTTTCAACATACGAAAACGGTTGGCCCTTTGCATCCTTCTTAGTGCAGACGACGGACATCTTGAGGGTTCCTTTATGCGTTGGCATGAGCAATCCTCCCAGCATAGTAATCTTTGATCACATCCGCAGCTTCGCGCCAGCCATAGCAGCACCGGTAACAAAAGTTATTTTCTGTTACGAATTTTCCGAATTCAATCTGCTTATCCGACTCCCCGCTGGAGCCGACGGGCTTCTTGAGTTCTATATACAACCCATGCCATGTAGAGCCATCAAGATTCCGGCGAAAGACTGGCAGCAGCGTGTCTGAAACACCAGATTTGACGCCTTCTGCTTTAAGCTGGCCGCCCCTTATCATGGCCGAAGCTTTATCGTCGCCGCGTGCCCCGCCGTTGGGTATGGCATGGTACCAATTCAGCCCGTAAACAGGCTGTGCGGAGGCCCTATAGGCAGCCATTTTATCGGCGTTGCCATACGCCGCCATATCGTCAGCAGCATCAAACCCGAGATAAGCCGCAACAGCGCACCAAGCAAACAAAGCTACCTGGTGCGCGTGCTCTGTTCCGGCTTTGCTAAGAACTTCAGGAGACATAGGACAAAGCCTCTTGCTGAGTAATGGAAACATGCGTATCGCGCATACCAGCTTCAATAAAACGTTTTGGGATATCCCCACCGCACCAAAGGTTGTGCGTTATGGTGACTTTTCCGGTATTCAAATCGCGAAGAAACCAGCCAGCCCCGCCAAATCCAAGAAACTGGCGATTTTCCCCCTTCTTCGGTTCAGGACCAATAGAGTACATAACGCCATCAAAAATAACGGTGGGTTTTTTGAGGTGATCCGCAAGGCGTCTGGACCATAGCTCGCAGCAAAAACAAATACCCTTTTCGAGCATAGGCTTTTTGTAATCATCTACATACGTTGCCCGTTCAGGTGTTCCGCATTCTTTGCAAAAGTACGCGGTAGTGTCGCCAGTACCGTGAAGCAAGTATCGGCGATTATTTTTCACGTGCTGAATATCGCGGGCATCCAGCACCTTTGGTTTACCCTCTGGCATTAACGCATGGACTGCTTCGCGCTCAGCAATCCACTCGTCTAGAGTTCTTTCAGTTACTTGAGTCATTCTGGCCTCCGCCTTTTCTTATTACCCAACTACCGACGCGCAAGTAATCGTCAGTAAAACCAATAGTATTAAAGCGCTCCGAAGTGACGCGTTCATACTTAATTTTACCAAACACATTATACCCGATCTCCAACTTAATGGAATCCAGTTGAATCGTGAGGCGAAAGCGGCGCATCAGAATATCAGGGGGCTTACTAACATTCATTTCTTTGTAGTAAGCCCCATCCTGGTAAACCCATCCAGCAGAAGCAAGGAATAACCCAATGGCTTGACTAGTTAGTTGGCGTTGATTTCTGCTCATTTAACACCTTGAATATTGGCAATGAAATTGAATCTTTTTCGAAACTGCGAATAGGATAATCCACTACTTTTTGCAATTCAACGGCATCTTCTTCCGCTTCAGAAAGGTTTGTGTAACTGCTTCGATAAACAATGCAGGTATCGGCTGAATGCTTAACAATATCGATGCGGTATTCCGCTTTTCGCGCATGGCTAAATCCTGGAGTAAGCCAATACTTAACAATCCGGATCTCTCCGGCTTCCCCTTCTTTACCTTCAAGAGTCTCCGCCCGAAGCAATACCGCTTTTTCCACCGCTGGGTATTCCGGCCAGTCCTCCTCAACAACAATAGAACGGAAATAACGGCTTTTTCCGGTCCGCTTCACATAGTGCTTGGAAACGGTAATAAGCATTTCATCAAGAGTTCGCTGCTCTTGGGGTGAAAGAGCAGAGTTTACGTCTTTCACCTTCATAACAATATAGCGTTCTTCTAATCCAGCCATTTTAATCACCAAACAAAAGTTAATTTATCGCACCCGCAAAATGGGCACACTTCGGTATTTTCCGGTAAGCGTCTTTCTTCATCGCAGGACGGGCAGTAAGCGGTATCAAAGTCAATCGGAAAATCATCCGCTTCAAGGTCAGCTTCTTCATTCATATGATTTTCAACCCACCGCGCAATGCGCAGTCCAATGCGTTTTCGTAGGGCGGAACAAAGAATGTTTTACCTGCTTTGATTTCCGCATTGCGACCACGCTGTTTAAAGAATAGTTCAATACGCCGGTGGCGTGGATCTTGAGCTGGGATGCCAAACTTAAACAGCATTCTAGGATTCGCATACCGCCGCGTATACCGGATATTCTCGCGGATACTGTGGTCATACTCTCCTTCAGCATTCTGCCACGTTATACGAGCTTGTAGCACTAGAACTCCCACTTCAGAGTGGCGACGCGGGTGCTAGCGTCCAGAATCATAATGCTTGGTTTTAAGCGACCAAGATTTAGCGTAAATTCAATCATACCCATTGCACAAACACGCTGGTCATCACCAGGATTTCCAGGCCCGTAGCACTCGCGGTAACCATGGCTAGCACCAACAATTAAAGACACCTCTACCGGTGTGTCTTTGAGCTTAGTTGGAAAATAAGCCCCGACCGCATAGGTTCGATCATAGTAGCTGTTTTCATATGTCCCTATGAATAACCGTTTATATTGCACCGCAACCAGGTCATTTGATTCGTTATATTTTGAGCCATCCAGAGGTTCTGAGTCATGGAAACTCCATGCCCCCGTATAAAGGTGGTTGTCCTCCGCATGGGCAGACGGGGATACGCATATTGCGATGACTGCCGCAATAGCCCAAACAAGAACTATTTTTCCAACTAAAAGTACGATTTGTTTAACCATTTTAATTAATCCTTGACAAACCCGTTAGAAGTAAACCAGCCAAGCTGGTCGCCGTTAGAAAACAGCCCGTCGCCTAAGTATTCCCAGCCCGACGCGGCTGCATTAATTATCTGTTTTTCTGTAGGAGTAATCAAATCTTTTTCAGAGTAAGTTTGAAACTTTTTCATTTTGCAGATCCACGTGCTATATGACCACACAAACCAACGCCGCAGCGCTTGAACCGGTGGCCGTCCCAGCAGATATCAAGGGCCTTGATTCCTTCAAAAGGGTCGCACTGCGAACCCATGAGGTGGCGCCAGCGTTCTTTTTTATCCATGGATTGGATCTGCTGGAAATATTCAAGGTAGTCCAAATGCCATTGATAGTTATTCTGCATTTCGCGATTCAACGACGCTTCAGTGGATTCAGCTTCGTACTTCCATAAAGCAGTCAGGTGCTTACTGCACGCGATTTTAGTTAGATCAGAGCTAGCCCAGTAGGCGGGCGTGCAGTCTTCGCACCAAGAGCATTGGAGAAGCGGGGTAGAATAATAAGGAGTTTGATTCATTCTAAGCACCAGAAAAAGACACCCTCAAAAGAGGGTGTAATGACTCGCCAGAAGATCATTCCCAAGGGAATGATTTAATTCTTACTGGAACCCAAGAGTTCGGGCTCAGGTATTCCGCTTTGTACCATAAAATCCCCGCCGCCATTATCGCCAGCACCAGGAACAGGGCTTTCAGTTCTTTTCGCAAGGTCTTCCAGTCCACAATTAATTACCTCTTCCAAGAGTTGAATACAATGAACATGCTTTACGCACATAGCGTTCATGGTTTGGGCCTTTTCAAGCTCGCCCGCCACTTGCGCTCTGGCAACAGCAGTGTTCAGTAACCCCATTTGCTCCACATGAAACAAGCGAACGTGTAGAAGCATTTGGGTAAGGGTTGGTTTAGTCTGGCTCATTAGGTAATCCAAACGCATCGCGCATTAATAAACGAACACCCATAATAGAATCGATTGCTTGATAAAGGCACGCGCAGCTTGATTCCAACTTAGCGGTCATCAAGTAATTAAACGCTGGTGGTACTGCATCACTAGCGGTTACCGCTTTGTAATCCTGCAACGCTTTAAGCAGCCCCATACCCTCGGCTTCCAATGCGGTAACCTTGGTTAAAAGCTGCTGTCCAGTTAATGGCCCCTGCGTTGCTGGGGCCTCCTCGCCTACTCGTCCCACGATAGCGTGACTTTGATGGTTTCTGGTGCTTCAGTGGGCAGCTTGTTCTTGTCGATGTAAACGCTATCGAAACCTGAATCAGCACCGCCAGAATAAACCACTTTGTTTTTAGTGGTTTTAGTTTTGGTTAAAACAACAGTATTAGTACCCATGGTATTACTCCTAACGTTTGCGTTTGTGGCGTTTCCGCCAGTCTTGTGCCCAGTAGGGCGGTTGCTTACGCTTGGTATTATCCGTTTCCGGCTCGTCAATATCAAGCGCGATGGTCATTGATAGCGTTTTAAAATCTTCTGCTTTAAACCGTTCCATCGCTTTAGAAAAGCGGTCAGCAGCATCTGCCAGTATGCCAAAGTCATTTTCTACTTGAGCTAAAAAGGCCGTTCTTATTTCTAATGGAGTATAATCTGCTTCGATAAGCTTAACGCCAATAGCTCTAAACTCTTCTTTCATAGAATCCAGAACTGCCCTCACATCGGGGTCAACGCAATGGCTCAAAACAAGACCGCGGTAAGTTCCTGGTGGAAGAGGAAGGTGTTTAGCCATTGGTATCCCCTCCGCAATATGATTGTCTCATTTGCCAAGCACGCGCGCGAATCTCTGGATGGGTGGAATGCTCAATACACGCGACTGTAAAAGCACGTAATTCATCTATGTCCACAAGTACTTGGTCGTCGCGTTTCTTGGTCATCCATTCTGGCAGAGTTGGAATCTGGCAAAGCTCTTTTACTTTGTCGCGAAGATCAGTCAAATGTTTTTGCCCAGCTTCTGGAACCCGCGTAAAGAGTTTATGGATTCCGGCCTTACTCGCCTCAATAGCGTCGCGATGGCCTGTCATCACACTAAGAAATCCGGCCATCGCTTGTTGAGAAACTTCGGCAGACCTCAAAGCGTGTTTAATCTTTTCCGAAATATCCGAAACAGCATAGATTTCATCTATGAGGTTATGCACAACGTTCACTTGAACATCAGATAGCCCAAAGCAACCAACGAGTTCCCAGCCTTTGCCGTAGGTTAGCAAAGAAGCGAGCAGCTCTTTTTGAAGGTCATTAAAAGAGTCATCCGAAATGGTAAGTGGGTGGCGTTCTTCCAATTCTCCGGTCACCATTGCAACAACGTTATATTGAAGGCCCATAATTAACCCTCCACTACTGGAAAAGGTTGGGGTTCTTTCAGGATCACAGCCAATTGATTCAAGGTCAAAAGATCATGGCGTTCTGCATCGCGCCAGTAAGCGTGGTCACTAGCACCTACTTCAACATTCGGAACGCAATGAACCTGGATAACCATAATTGGAGAGCGGAATAAACGCTTGACTTTCTTGACGCGCCAGTTGCCAGTCAAATGCTCTTTACCCTTAGTTAGAATTGAATCAGCCATATGAATCTCCTGTCTGTGATTAATAAAGCAATCTTAATCCATTAAGATTGCTCTTGCAACCAATTATTTAGTTAGTTTCACATTACCGTCGATCAAGATGTAGATATCACCGATGCCGCTCAACATAAGTGGTTTAACCGACCACCAGATTACCGCGAAAGCCCCGCTCAGGGAATGATGGATATCCACCATAAGATTTTCCCGCTCAGCCCAGTCTGTTACCTGTTTTTGAATGAACGGAGTGGCGCAGCCCACGCACATATGATTACGCTCTGTTTGGTGATCAAATATCCAATCGCGAAGCATTTCCTCAACGCGCGGCCATTTAGCGAGTATCTGCGTTTCGCTTTGGGAGCGAAGAGCATCCCCTACCTTGAATGGGCGTGGTGGTTCTCCTAGGTTTGGAATAGGGTTAGTTGGATGCGGAGCACCAAAACCTTCGCTGCATAACGGCCCGAGTTGCTTCTCGGCGGCTTTAACGTTCCAACCGGCTTCAACAGCTTGGTCTTCGCTCATAATACCAATACTGAACTCTGGCTCCCAGCCCTCGCGGTCAAGAAACACGTCTGCACCAACACGATGCGAAACAACGTTGAATTTAGCCGCCACCGCATCGCCTAGATCGATATTAAATTGGGAACAAAGAATATCTAAATAAGTAACAATATCGGCTGCTTCATTACCGATCTTTTCAGAAAGTAAATGGAGCTCTTCTGATGTGTAATCACCGCGACGGTAGCTCTTCAGGAGCCCAGCCAATTCGCCGACTTCGCCAGTAACAGCGGTCATCCAATCACCAGGAGACCAGTCACGCCCTT
>CAMLRJ010000059.1 GCA_946482345.1 uncultured Cellvibrio sp. | reverse complement strand
GGTCACCAAACCCGTTACTGGAACCCAAAGATGGGCAAATACATCTTCGGCGCTCGTAACAAGATTCACATCATTAACCTTGAGCACACTGTCCCCGCGTTCAACCAGGCCTTGGCTGTGGTTCAACAAATGGCTTCTCAAAAGAAAAAAATTCTGTTTGTGGGCACCAAGCGTGCAGCACAAAAAACGATTGAAGAGCAAGCACTGCGTGCTGGCCAGCCTTTCGTTAGCAGTCGCTGGTTAGGCGGCATGTTGACCAATTACAAAACCATTCGTGCATCTATTCGCCGTTTGAGTGATCTGGTTGGTCAGAGTCAGGATGGTACTTTTGCCAAATTGACCAAGAAAGAAGCGCTGATGCGTACTCGTGATATGGAAAAACTCGAGCGTTCAATCGGTGGTATCAAGAACATGGGTGGTTTGCCTGATGCCATGTTTGTTATCGACGTTGATAACGAACGTATCGCTATTCAGGAAGCCAACAAGTTAGGCATTCCTGTTATCGGGATCGTGGATACCAATAGCAATCCTGAAGGTGTTGATTACGTCATCCCTGGTAATGATGACGCCATACGTGCAATCAAACTTTATGTAACAGCGATTGCTGATGCATGTTTGGAAGGTGCCAAGTCAGCATCACCTGTACCTAACAAAGATGAATACGTTGCTGCCGAGAGTGAAACGGCTGCCGAATAACCCCGGGTTCATCCGATCATCAAGGGGGCCATTGCCCCCTTTTTAACTCTACTGATTTGAGGAAAAAACCATGTCAGCTGTATTAGTGAAAGAACTGCGCGAACGTACTGGTTTGGGCATGATGGAATGTAAAAAAGCATTGGCCGATGCCGGTGGCGATGTTGAATTGGCAATTGAAAACTTGCGTAAACTCTCAGGTTTGAAAGCGGCGAAAAAAGAAGGCCGTACTGCTGCTGATGGTGTAGTGGCTGTAAAAGTAGCGCCGGACAACAGTTATGCCGTTGCAATTGAGGTTAACTCTGAAACAGATTTCGTTGCTCGTGACGCTGGCTTTCTGGCGTTTGTTAACACTGTTCTTGAGAAGGCTTTTGCTAGCAAACAAACCGATGTTGCTGCTTTGATGGCCGGTGAGTTGGAATCTGCTCGTGAAGCTTTGGTGCAAAAAATTGGCGAGAAAATCAGTGTTCGTCGCATCAGTTTGGTTCAGGGCGGTGTAGTTAGTGGTTACTTACACTTGAACAATCGCATTGCGGTGTTGGTGCAGTTGGAAGGTGGTAATGATGAAACAGCCAAAGACATTGCGATGCATGTTGCTGCAGTAAACCCAACTGTTGTCAGCTCGGATCAAATGCCTGCGCAATTGGTTGAGAAAGAAAAAGAAATCATCCGTGCGCAACCTGATATGGCGGGCAAACCAGCTGAAATCGTTGAGAAAATGATTGTTGGTCGTATCAACAAGTTCCTGAAAGAAGCCAGTCTTGTTGATCAGCCTTTCGTGAAAAATCAGGAGCAAACCGTTGCTCAGTTTGCAAAAGCAGCGGGTGCAACCGTGAAGAGCTTTGTGCGTTTGGAAGTAGGTGAAGGCATTGAAAAAGCAGTGGTGGATTTTGCTGCTGAAGTAGCTGCACAGGTTGCTGCTTCTAACAAGTAATTTGTTGGGAGAGTCGGTCTAGTAAAAAACCCGCGAAGTGAAATCTTCGCGGGTTTTTTTATGGCTGTTATTCGGGCGACCATCCTCAAAAAGGCTTCAGGCATTGGTGCATTCGAGCTGCCATTCAGAAACATTTTTCTGATACACTGCCGCGATTTTTTGAGTTCGCCATCATCAATTGTGGAGCAAATTATGTCGAGTCCCCGAGATAAAAAATACAAGCGTATCCTGTTGAAGTTGAGTGGTGAGGAATTGATGGGGACGGAAGGCTTTGGCATAGACCCCAAAGTGTTGGACAAAATGGCGCTGGAAATCGGTCAGTTGGTGGGAATAGGGGTGCAAGTGGGCCTGGTGATTGGTGGTGGTAATCTGTTTCGTGGTTCACAACTCAGTGCTGCCGGGCTTGATCGGGTAACAGGTGACCATATGGGGATGTTGGCGACAGTGATGAATGCATTAGCCATGCGCGATGCTCTTGAACGCTCCAATATTTCCTCTCGCGTTATGTCGGCTATTCCCATGAGTGGGATCGTTGAGCATTACGATCGTCGTCGTGCGATTCGCTTTTTGAATTCGGGAGAGGTGGTGATATTCGCCGCAGGAACCGGAAATCCTTTTTTCACTACAGATTCAGCCGCTTGCTTGCGAGGAATCGAGGTTGAGGCCGATATAGTATTAAAGGCAACCAAAGTGGATGGTGTTTACTCTGCTGATCCCAAAAAAGATCCCCATGCAACCAAATATGATCGATTGTCTTATGACGAAGTGCTGGATAAAAAATTAGGTGTAATGGATTTGACCGCGATTTGTTTGTGTCGCGAACACGACATGCCGGTGCGTGTTTTCAGAATGAATAAAACAGGTGCGTTGCTCAATATTGTTGTGGGCAGCAACGAAGGTACTTTGATCGAAGAGGATAAAAAATGATTAATGATATTAAAAAAGATGCAGAATCCCGCATGAAAAAAGCAATTGAAGCTTTGGGTCATAATTTTAATAAAATTCGCACCGGTCGTGCGCATCCGAGTTTGCTGGATGGAATCAAGGTTAATTACTATGGTACTGAAACACCCTTGAGCCAGGTGGCCAATATTAATATTGAAGATGCACGCACTTTGTCGGTCAGTCCATGGGAACGAAATCTGGTGACTGAAATTGAAAAGGCAATTATGAAATCCGATTTGGGTTTGAATCCATCAACCAACAATGGTTTGATTCGTATTCCTCTGCCAATGTTGACAGAAGAAACCCGCAAGAACTTTATCAAACAAGCCAAAGCCGAAGCTGAGCATTCTCGTGTTGCTGTACGTAACGTACGTCGCGATGTGTTGGCTGAAGTTAAAGCTTTGTTGAAAGATAAAAAAATTGGTGAAGATGATGATCGTCGTGCGCAAGACGATATTCAAAAAATTACCGACAAATATATTGCTGAAGTGGATAAAGCACTGGCTGCAAAAGAAACGGATTTAATGGCGGTTTAAGTGTGAGTGAACAATCTCTTCGCCACGTGGCGATTATTATGGATGGCAACAATCGTTGGGCGAAGCAACGCGGAATGCCCGGAGTTTCCGGGCATAAAGTCGGTGTTGAACGTATTCGTGATGTGATGTCAGCTTGTCAGGAATTGAATATTCAGGTTCTGACAGTTTTTGCTTTCAGCAGTGAAAATTGGCGTAGGCCACCTGTAGAAGTTGAAGCGCTGATGTCGTTGTTTTTGCTGTATTTAAAAAATGAAGCCAAGGCGCTAAAGAAAAAAAATGTGGCCTTGCGTGTCATTGGTAATCGTGAACGTTTTAGCCCTGCTATTCAAAAAGCAATTGCTGATGCAGAAGCACTGACCGCAGGTGGATCAACAACTTTGGTGATTGCCGCTGATTACGGTGGGCGTTGGGATGTGGCGCAATCGGCAAAAAAATTGGCTGAAAAAGTCGCCGCCGGTGAATTGACCGCTGAACAGATTACGGAAGATTTATTGGATCAACATATTTCCACTTATGATTTGCCGCCACTGGATTTATTAATTCGCACCGGCGGCGAAATACGTATTTCCAATTTTTTACTTTGGCAAGCGGCTTATGCCGAGCTTTATTTTAGCGAAAAACTCTGGCCTGATTTTGATGGCGAAGAATTAAAAAAAGCGGCTGAAAGTTTCCATCAGCGCCAGCGCCGTTATGGTATGACTGGCGATCAAATCGAGGCAGGTGAACATGCTTAAGCAGCGTGTGATTACGGCGTTAATTATCACAGCGATTTTTTTGTCTGCATTATTTATTTTGCCATCCGGCTACTTTGCATTTTTTATGGCTGCGGTGGTGTTGATTGGCGCATGGGAGTGGGCCAGTTTATCGAATATTGTGCAGCCACTTTTGCGTGTGGCCTATGTGTTGTTGGTCGCTGTTGGGTTGTCAGGTATTTCTTTTTGGATTGATTTTACCGGTGAAGCAACGCCGCAATTGGATCTGCAATCTGTCCAGCAATTACTGATTGTCGGCTGCAGTTTTTGGGCTGTGGCTTTGCTTTTGGTTCAGGGTTATCCCTCAAGTGCCATTTTGTGGGGGCACAAAGCTCTGCGTTTGTTGATGGGCTTGTTTGTGCTGGTGCCTACCTGGGTTGCACTGGTTTATGTTCGTCAGCAGGCAGAAGGTCATTGGTTGATTATTCTCCTGTTTCTGGTGGTGGCGGTTGCTGATACCGGTGGTTATTTTGTGGGGCGCCGTTTCGGTAAGCGTAAGTTGGCTGTAGCTGTTAGCCCTGGAAAAACATGGGAAGGTTTTGCTGGCGGCTTGATTGCCAACCTGTTATTGGCATTTATTCTGGCTTTCTTCTTTGGATTGGCTCCCGGGTTAATTTTGGCGGTGATAGTGCCCACCAGTCTGATTTCAGTATTGGGAGATTTATTGGAATCTATGGTTAAGCGTCATGCAGGTGTGAAGGACAGTGGCACTATTCTTCCCGGGCATGGCGGCATTCTTGATCGGGTCGATGGTGTTACAGCTGCGGCTCCGGTATTTGCGCTGGCGTTGATGACCAGTGGCTTGTTTGGTGCTGCAGGTTAAATATGCCGCATCTTCAGCAAATTACCGTCTTGGGAGCAACGGGTTCCATAGGTGTTAGTACGTTGGATGTGCTTTCGCGCCATCAGGACAAATATCAAGTCTTTGCACTGACAGCAGACAAGCGCTGGCAGCTTCTGGCGGTGCAATGTTTACAGCACCGTCCCCGTTATGCGGTATTGGTGGATTCAGTACACGCAGTCGATTTGCAAACCGAATTAAAAAAACACCAATGCCCGACCGAGGTGTTGACGGGTGTTGATGCTCTGGCACAAGTGGCGTCTGCATCGGAAGTGGATATGGTGATGGCGGCAATTGTGGGTGCAGCCGGTTTATTGCCCACAATGGCGGCTGTCAAATCCGGTAAGAAAGTATTGCTTGCCAATAAAGAGTCTCTGGTGATGGCCGGTGGTTTATTTACCCAGGCCGTAATCAAACACAAAGCCACTTTATTGCCTATCGATAGTGAACATAATGCGATATTTCAGTGTTTGCCCAATCACCGAACCGCCGATTTATCATCAAATCCTGTCAGTTGTGGTGTGAGAAAAATTTTATTGACGGCATCAGGTGGTCCCTTTCGCAATACGCCTTTAGCGGAATTAAACACTGTCACGCCGGAGCAAGCCTGTGCCCATCCCAATTGGAGTATGGGCAGGAAAATTTCTGTCGATTCGGCGACCATGTTGAACAAAGGATTGGAGTTAATTGAAGCCTGTTGGTTATTCAATGCAAAACCCGAACAAATCCAGGTAGTCATTCATCCACAAAGTGTCATTCATTCCATGGTGGAGTACGTAGATGGTTCGGTGTTGGCGCAATTGGGCAATCCGGATATGCGTACCCCTATAGCCCATGCTTTGGCCTGGCCTGAACGAATGGAATCCGGTGTTGCCAGCCTCGATTTGATTGCGACTGCGCGTCTGGATTTTTCAGCGCCGGATTATCAACGCTTCCCCTGTTTGGCATTGGCGGAGGCGGCAGCTAAAACAGCGGGAACAGCACCTGCAATTCTGAATGCAGCTAACGAAGTTGCTGTGGATGCATTTCTGGATAGGAGAATTGGCTTTACCAGAATCCCGCAGATTATTTCAGACGTCATGCAAAAAATGATTGTGACTGAACCCTCTGATCTGGCTCATGTCCAAGCCGCCGATGCCCAGGCTCGCAGCCTGGCCCGGCAATTAGTCCAAACAGGAGGCTAGGGTGTATTGGGTTGAAACGATTTTATTCTTTCTGGTTGCGCTGATTATTTTGGTGGCGGTGCACGAGTTTGGCCATTTCTACGTCGCCAGACGATGCGGTGTAAAAGTCCTGCGTTTTTCGATTGGCTTTGGAAAAATACTTTGGTCTATCAGAGACAAATCGGGTACTGAATATTGTCTTTCGGCCTTGCCACTGGGCGGATACGTCAAAATGCTGGATGAGCGTGAGGGGGATGTTCCTGAGTCCGAGCGGCATCAAGCTTTCAATAATCAATCTGTGTGGAAACGCATCGCTATAGTCGCTGCAGGACCTGTCGCCAATTTGTTGTTGGCAATATTGCTTTTGTGGGTGCTTCTTCTGGGTGGCGAAAGGAGTTTGATTCCCAAGGTGGGAGATGTGATGCCCGACTCGGTTGCCAAAAGTATGGGCATAGAGGCGGGGCAGGAAATATTAGCTGTGGACGGTATTCCCACGCCGACATGGGCAGATCTGAACAGGGCATTGGCCAGGCGTCTGGGGGAAACGGGCTCAATCGAAGTCAGTGTTGCCTATGCGGATTCAAGTTATGAGTATCGTTTGCACGGACAATTACAAGATTGGCTCAAGGACAGTGCTGATCCCGATCCGGTAAAAGGCTTGGGGATCGAGCTCTATTTCCCTATTGCACCAATCGTAGGTGAGGTTATAAAAAATTCGCCAGCCGAAAGAGCCGGGTTTCAATCGGGTGATCGTATTGTGAAAGTGGGAGATCAACCCATAAAAGATTTCGCCGAGTGGGTTGAGTTGGTACAGAGCCATCCGCAACAAACTTTGGATGTATGGGTAGTTCGTGCCGGGCAAGAGTTACAGTTACAGGTGACGCCACAATTGGATAGATCCACAGGTAAATCTCTGGGTAAAGTGGGTATGGGCTATTTGCCGCAGCCAGTGGATGAAAGTTTGCTGCGGCTACAGAATTATTCCGTCATTACCGCATTTGTGAAAGCAGTAGATAAAACCTGGGACACATCCGGTTTTATCCTTTTGTCAATCAAGAAGCTGATTGTTGGAGAAATTTCCACTAAGAACTTGAGTGGGCCAGTAACCATTGCTAAGGTGGCGGGCTCTTCAGCAAAGACCGGCTTGGAGAGTTTTGTTTATTTTCTGGTGATTATCAGTATATCGCTCGCGATTTTTAACCTTTTACCCATTCCTGTTTTGGATGGCGGGCACTTATTTTATTACCTGTTTGAAGTAATTCGGGGAAAACCAGTGTCCGAGAGAATTCAAAGCTGGGGCAACCAAATCGGTTTTACGTTGATTATCTGCTTGAGCCTTTTTGCTTTGTATAACGATTTCACCAGGCTTTAGTTTTCAGACCGCAGTTTTGCTGGAAGCCTGTAACTTTCCGTTTAATAGAAAATATAAATATGATGCAAGTGTTGATTCGAAGTTTTTGTGGTGTGATGTTGTTGTGCTTATCCATTTCAGTTTATGCGCAGACATTTCGTGTCAGTGATATTCGTGTTGAAGGTCTGCAGCGCGTCTCTGCCGGTACAGTCTTCAGTGCTCTACCTATTCGTGTTGGCGATACGGTAACTCAGGATGAGATTCAAAACGCAACTCGCGAATTATTCAAAGTAGGATTCTTTGCTGATGTTGCTATTAAACGTGATGGCGATGTGTTGGTTTTGGTGATCAAAGAGCGCCCTGCGATTAACAAAATTGTTTTAAAAGGAAATAAAGCCATTAAAACGGAAAATCTGATGGACAGTTTGAAAGAAAACAATTTATCAGAAGGTCAAATTTTCAAACGCGCTACACTGGAAGGTATTTCCCAATCGTTACAAAGAGAATATGTGAATCAGGGGCGTTACGGTGCCAGTGTTAAAGTAAAAATAAAAGATTTACCGCGCAATCAGGTTCGCGTGACAGTGAATATCACTGAAGGTAGCCCATCCCGTATTAAACAAATCAATATTGTGGGCAACAAGGTTTTTAAGGATTTGGAGCTTCTGGAATTATTTGAACTGAAAAATTCCGGCTTCTGGTCATGGATTTCTGGCAATGACAAATACAATAAAGAAAAAATGAAAGGAGATCTGGAAACCCTCGAGTCTTATTATCTTGATCGTGGTTATTTGAACTTTAAAGTCGATTCATCACAAGTGTCGCTGAGCCCCGACAAATCAAAAATTTTTATTACAGTTAACGTCACAGAAGGCGATGTCTACAAAGTCAGTGATGTTGAACTGGCAGGTGATCCCATTCTGGACGAAAAAATAATTCAAAGTTTGTTGTTGGTTAGAAAAGATCAAACTTTCTCTCAAATTTTAATGACAACATCAGAAGAAACAGTCACCAAGGTGTTGGGTAATCAGGGTTATACCTTTGCCAAAGTTGAAGGGATTACAGAAAAAAATGAAGACGATAAAACCGTGAAAGTGACGTTTATGGTTGAACCTGGCAAGCGTGCTTATGTTAATCGTATTAATTTCCGCGGTAACCTCAAAACATTGGATGAAGTCCTTCGTCGCGAAATGAGACAAATGGAAGGGGGTTCCGCCAACTCTGCGCAGATTGAAATTTCCAAAGTCAGATTGGAGCGCTTGGGTTACTTCAAGGAAGTAAAAGTTGAAAATAAAGAAGTGCCCGGTACATCAGATCAGGTAGATGTTGAGTACACAGTGGAAGAGCAACCTTCCGGCAGCATGGGTTTGCAAATCGGTTATGGTCAAGTTTATGGTTTGATGTTTTCGGCGAATATCCAACAGTCCAACTGGTTTGGAACCGGAAAACAGGTTGGGTTTAATTTCAGTCAAAACAAATACCAGACGGCTTACAGCTTTAATTACAACGACCCTTATTTCACAGCCGATGGCATCAGTCGTGGCATGAGCATTTATTACACGCAAAGTGATTACGGCAAATACAACATTACGCCGTTCAGCACCAATACTTACGGTGCAAAAATGAATTTCGGTTATCCGGTTTCTGATATTGAGCGTATCGGTTTCGAAATTGGTGTCAGGAATCTTGAAATAGAAGCGACCAATTATTCGTCGCAGGAAATTATTCGTACACCTAACTGGTTTGATGAGGTGGGGTATTTGGATCTTGATGATATTGAATTACTTCAGGAAAGATATCTCAGCGGGCTGGATTTTCCAGAAGGCACAATAACAGCAAAACCCTTTACCGAATCCATGCTGGGCGAGGAGGGTTTTCTGGATCGTCACGGCGACGTATTTAATGATATTCAGGCCGGTGTGAGCTGGATGAGATCGACATTGAATCGCGGGATATTGCCGAATCGGGGTTCATCACAAATGCTTTCAGCGGAAGTCTCCTTGCCAGGAGGGGATTTGACTTATTACAAAGCCAATTTCTCTGCGCAACAGTTTTTTCCGATATGGGGTGACTTCACTTTAAAGTTGAGAGCAGAGGTGGGTTATGCTGGTGCTTATGGTGATTTGGATGAGCTTCCATTTTTCGAGCATTATTATGCGGGTGGTTTGGGTTCGGTGAGGGGCTACGAAAGAAACACCCTGGGGCCATTGGGTACACCGGTAGCGACACCCAGAAATATCAGAGACAGTTACGGATTACCCTTGGCTTGGGATGATATTAACGGCGATGGAATTGCTCAGGACAATGAGCAATTTGGTACTGCCTATGTACTCTGTGCCAGCCAGTACCAGCAAAATCTGGGGTGTGACCAGGGCAAGTTGCTCTACGATTACGGCAGCATTTACCTGGGACGAAACAGGGGAGCTTTTGGCGGTAATATCCTTCTTGAAGGCGGAGCTGAAATACTCTTCCCCCTACCGTTTATAAAAGACCAGCGCTCTGTGCAAACAACTCTGTTTTTTGATGCCGGAAATGTATTTGATACTGACTGCGGTGAAAAACAATTGAATTGTTATGACGTAAGTATGGATAATGTGCGCGCTTCAGTTGGCCTTGGCCTGACCTGGATTTCCGGGTTTGGCCCCATGACGTTCAGTATCGCCAAACCAATCAATGAATCAGAGTACGACCAGACAGAAAACTTCCAGTTTACTATGGGTCAAACTTTCTAGTTTTGATAATTCGTTTTTACTTGTGAGGAAACTATTGTGTTAATTATAAAAAAAATGTTGCTAGCTGTGATTTTGGTGTTGGCACCTGTTGTTTGTTTGGCTCAGGGAAAGATCATCGCTATGGATCCCGAAGCAGCTATCTTCTCCACTAATTTTGCAAAAACCAAAATTGAACAATTTAACAAGAATGCAGAATACGCAGCAGTTAAAGCCAATGCTGAGCTCAAGTATGCCGAACTTAAAAATCTTGATGCTCTGGCAAAAAAAGATGGTATGACCTGGAGCAAAGAACAAAAAGCAGAAAATGAAAAAAAATACCAAACACTGGTTCAGGACTTCCAAACACAAAAGAAAAAAATGGAACAGGCAGAGATGAACTTGCGTCAGGAAATTGTTAAAGAGTTGAGTCCGAAACTTGAAGCTGCGATGAAACAAATTATTGCTGCCGAGGGTATTTCAATGGTGGTAAGTCCTCGTGCTTTGGTTCATTTGGATCCCAAAAGTGATTACACGCCCAAATTAATTGAAGCCTTGAACAAGGCAAAATAATGCAGTGATTACATCTAGATTCATGCGCTTCTTTACGCTAAAAGAAATTGCTCGGCATCTGGATGCCGAGCTGCATGGAGATGAAAACCATCAAGTGAATGGGATCGCCAGCTTACAGACAGCAACACCCAATCATCTAAGTTTTATCGCGAATCCGGTTTACAAAAAATATCTGTTATCAACCTCCGCAGGTGCAGTGTTAATTAATTCCTCGTTGGTAAATGAATTTTCAGGAAACAAAATAATTGTTGCGAAACCTTATTTGGCTTATGCCAGATTGAGCGCGCTTTTCAGCGCTACACCTGTGCAAACTGCAGGTATTCATGCGTCGGCTGTAATAGGTGATTCTGTTGTTATAGGCAAGAATGTCAGTCTGGGTCCCCAAGTTGTTGTTGGCGATCATGTTGTTTTGGGTGATGGTGTTGTTATAGGTGCAGGTTGTGTTATTGGCGATGCAACAGAAATTGGTGCACACACAGAATTGCGAGCCAACGTTACCCTTTATCATGGAATTAAAATTGGTTCTGAATGTTTGCTTCACAGTGGTTGTGTTGTAGGGGCAGATGGTTTTGGTTTTGCACCTCTGGATGACGGATGGTTGAAGATCCATCAACTTGGTGGAGTTGTTATTGGCAATAAAGTGGAGATTGGCGCTAATAGTTGCATCGACAGAGGCGCATTGGATGATACGGTAATCGAAGATGGTGTCATCATCGACAATCTGGTGCAGATAGCGCACAACGTAAAAATTGGTCGCAATACAGCAATCGCGGGTCATACTGCAATTGCAGGCAGTACAG
>CAMLRJ010000058.1 GCA_946482345.1 uncultured Cellvibrio sp. | reverse complement strand
TTATTTAATATCCGATTTGACCCATTGCTCAATCAGGGCAATCAATCCAATCAGGATACTATCGAAAGCTGTCGTCAAAAAATTTTGCAGGGTTTGAATCAGGTAGAAAACTTGAACGAAGACAGAATAGTGCGGCGCTATCTGGCTATGATTGATAGCAGTGTGCGCACCAATTTTTTCCAGCGTAATCCGGATGGAACTGAAAAAAATTATTTGTCGATTAAGTTAAGTCCAAGAACCATTCCCGATATTCCTGAACCGCGACCGCTTTATGAAATTTTTGTATTTTCGCCTGAAGTGGAAGGTGTACATCTGCGTTCTGCAAAAGTAGCGCGCGGTGGTTTGCGATGGTCAGACAGGTTGCAGGATTATCGAACGGAAGTGCTCGGTCTGGTAAAAGCGCAGCAAGTAAAAAATGCTGTGATAGTGCCTAATGGTGCAAAAGGCGGTTTTGTTTGCAAACGTCCACCGCAAACCGGCGGGCGCGATGCAATTTTAAAAGAGGGCATAGAATGTTATAAAACTTTTATTCGCGGATTATTGGATCTGACAGATAACCTGGTTGATGGAAAAATAAAATCACCGGAAAACAGTGTGCGTTATGATGAAGATGATCCTTATTTGGTTGTAGCCGCTGATAAAGGTACTGCAACATTTTCAGATATAGCCAATAGCCTTTCAGCGGAATATAACTTCTGGTTGGGCGATGCTTTTGCTTCCGGTGGTAGTCAGGGTTATGATCATAAAGCGATGGGCATTACTGCGCGTGGTGGTTGGATTTCTGTGCAGCGGCACTTTAAAGAAAAAAATATTAATGTTCAGCAAGATCCTGTCAGTATTGTAGGAATTGGTGATATGTCAGGTGATGTGTTTGGTAATGGATTGTTGTTATCGCAAGCGGTTTTATTGGTGGCAGCATTTGATCATCGCCACATTTTTATTGACCCTGCACCTAATGCTGAAAATAGTTTTATTGAACGCAAACGTTTATTCCAACTTCCGCGCTCCAGTTGGGCTGATTACGATGCAAAATTAATCAGTGCGGGCGGCGGTGTTTTCAGTCGCGATCTGAAATCGATTGTTATCACGCCAATCATGCAAAAACTATTTGATATTCAGGCAACATCATTAACGCCCACCGAGTTAATTACAGCATTATTAAAATCACCTGTGGATTTAATTTGGAATGGCGGTATTGGTACTTATGTGAAGTCCAGTATGGAATCTCATGCTGATGTAGGTGATAAAGCGAACGATAGTTTGCGTGTCAACGGCAATGAATTGCGTTGTAAAGTATTTGGTGAGGGTGGCAATTTGGGGATGACCCAAAGAGGTCGCATTGAATATTGTTTGAATGGTGGAAGTTGTAACACGGATTTTATCGACAATGCCGGTGGTGTTGATTGTTCTGACCATGAAGTCAATGCCAAAATTTTATTAAATGAAGTGGTGGCCAATGGCGATCTCACCCAAAAACAGCGAAATCAATTATTGGTTGACATGACGGATAATGTTGCACAACTGGTCTTGAAAAATAATTATCGCCAAACTCTGGCGATCAGTGTGGCGCAATCAGAAGCCTTGGCGCGCAGCGCTGAATATCGACGGTTTATGAATGCACTGCAAAGTGCCGGGCGTTTAAATCGAAAGTTGGAATTTTTACCCAATGACGATGCCTTGCTTGAGCGCCAAACACAGGGCAAAGGTTTAACCCGTCCGGAACTGGCGATTTTGGTTTCTTATGCAAAAGCGATGTTAAAAGAAGATCTGGCGGTTTCAGATATTGCAGATGATGAATACATTGCGAATTTTATTGAAGGTGCTTTCCCGCAAAAATTATCTGAACTTTATCCTGCCGCCATGCGTAAACACAGGTTGCGTCGCGAAATTGTTGCAACCCAAATAGCAAACGACATTGTCAATAATATGGGAATTACTTTTGCGCAACGTTTGATGGAATCTACAGGTGCAAAGTCAGGTGATGTTGCCAAGGCTTATATTATTGCGCGTGATATTTATCGTGTAGATGAATTTCAGCAAGCGTTGGAAAAAGTGGATTATTTGGTTGATCCACAAATCCAGTTACAGCTGGTGAATGGCATGATGCGCCGTGTTCGTCGTGCTGCCCGATGGTTTTTGCGAAATCGTCGCAGCAATTTAAATCCATCAGTGGAGGTGAATTGTTTTGCACCGGCCATGGCCGAAATTGCACAAGCACTACCGACTTTATTGCAAGGCGATCCCTTAATCGAATGGCAAAATTCACGCAATAAATTACAGGAAGCCGGTTTGCCGGAAAATTTAATTGTGTCAGCCACAAGGCCAGCAAATCTGTATTCAGGTTTAAGTGTTGCCGAGTCTGCGCGTATTGCCAATCAACCACTGGGCAGAGTTGCCAAATTGTATTTCAGTTTGGGTAACTATTTAAGTTTGCCCTGGTTTTCCAATCAAATTTCCGATTTGAAAGTGGATAATTTCTGGCAAGCCATGGCAAGGGAAACTTATATGGATGATCTGGAAGCACAATTGCGCTCATTGAGTATTTCATTGATCGACTACGTTAATGACGACTCGCAAATAACTGCAGTAATCGAGCAATGGAGTACACAGCATCAATTGTTAATTGGTCGTTGGAAAACCATGGTGAATGAATTACAAGCCGTCAGTGGAACTGATTTTGCCATGTTCTCGGTAGCACTACGTGATTTGCTCGACTTGGCACAAGCCAGTCAACACAATGAGGTCACTTCGTTAATCAAATAATTGTTGTGTAGGGTGGGCAAGCGCAGCATGCCCACCAAATGTGTTAATTCAAAAAACCTTAACTCAAAAAATTGGTCAACTTACAGATCACATGAGTTCATTAATTGTTAATTTGGCAATACCTGCAGAAGAGTTTGTACGTCTATATCAAGGCAGTGCAAAAGTAGTGATTGCCAAATCACTTGATGGCAGGCAAGTAAAATTCCCTGCCGATATTCTTCGCCCTTATGTTTTACACCAGGGTATCTACGGCCAATTCAAAATCCATTTTGACGAATTTCATAAGTTCAAGTTGATAGAGAAGCTGTGAGGAGTTTTGTTTCCTAAATTTGACGTTGTCAATTATAATCACCGGCCTTTAAATCGGAGGTTCGAAATAGGCCATACATGTACTCCATTCTCCGCCCCATACTCTTTTCATTAAATCCTGAAACCTCGCATGAGGTTGCTTTGTCTCTGCTCAATATTGCCGAGAAAACGCACACGTTGGGTTTATTATCTGCGGATGTAATGGAAAATCCCGTCACTGTAATGGGCATTCGTTTTCCAAATCCGGTGGGCCTTGCTGCCGGGCTTGATAAAAATGGCGATTATTTTAATGCCCTTGGTAAATTGGGTTTTGGATTTATTGAAATTGGAACAGTGACACCCAAACCCCAACCCGGAAATGACAAGCCCCGTTTATTCCGTTTGCCCGAAGCGCAAGCCATTATTAATCGTATGGGATTTAATAATAAAGGCGTTGATCATTTGGTTGATCAGGTTAAACGGCGTCGTTATCAAGGTATATTGGGAATCAACATAGGTAAAAATGCATCTACTCCTGTGGAAAACGCGGTGGATGATTATTTAATTGGTATGCAAAAAGTTTATGAACATGCTGATTACATTACCGTCAACATATCCTCCCCGAATACTCAAGGCTTACGCAGTTTGCAATTTGGTGATTCGTTAAAACAGTTGCTGTCCCAGTTGAAAAATGAACAACTGAGATTGCAACAACTTTACAAGCGATATGTTCCTTTCGCTGTGAAAATTGCACCGGATCTAACCGATGAAGAAACCAAGCAAGTTGCTGAAATTTTGTTGGCGAATGATATAGATGCTGTGATTGCCACTAACACAACTCTTGCACGCGAAGACGTCAGGGATTTACCTTTTGGCAATGAGTCAGGTGGATTGAGTGGTTTACCCGTACAAAAAAAATCAACCCAAATGATCCGCAACCTGCGCTCAACTCTCGGAAAAAAAATACCCATTATCGGTGTGGGCGGAATCAACGATGCACAAAGTGCCGGTGAAAAAATCTGCGCAGGCGCCAGCCTGGTTCAAATCTATACGGGTTTTATTTACAAAGGCCCTTCAGTGATTGCAGAAGCGGCGGAGGGGATCAGGCGGTTGAGTTTGGAGTAGGGTGGATGCTTCTTTCGTATAAACCTATCACGTCGCAATTCAAATTTAGTAAATTTATTCTCAACAGCATCATGCCAATCATGTTTAAGGATTGGCATCAGGGCGTCGCCAGTTCTGCTATTAATTCTTTGTAATAATTTTCACTTGAATTAACAATTTCCCAGGATCTTTTGTAATAACCGTTAGGCAAACTGCTATCTATCTGGACTATTAAAGATAGCTCGTGATCCAGCTTCAAATGTAAATAAACTGCTTTTTGTAAGGCTAGGAGATGTATATGCTCCAATACTCTGGAGTGCTCATTTTTGTACGCTTCCAGAGAAGGTACGGATTTGGGAAGATGTTCACTGATATATGGATGCATTAGCTCATGAAACAATGTACCTATTTTATATTGCGTAGATACAGGATTTTCTGTAAAGCTTGTCAATGAATATCTCATATTCAGAATCAATGGCGAAGACCTTGATGGTGTATTACACAATGTTAGGTATACATTGTTTTTTCTTCGCGCAAAGTTTTTGCCGGTAATTTCTTCAGCTGTAGAAATAAGTTTAGAGCCAATATTTTCCCATTCATGCTCCAGCTCTTGTTTTTTAATGAGGAGCTCTTTTTTCCATTCATCCTTAATGTTTTCTCCGCTAAAAAATGTGCAAACAGAATCCAGCGTCGGCGTTTATTTGATTTTCACTCTTACAGGATCTTCCTGCTTGGAATCACACGACGCAATAAAAAAACACAAAAATATGATTAGATAAACTTTCATGGTTCCTTATTGCTTTGTTAAAACACTTAATCAGGTGTTATGTCTTTTTAAGTTAAAGATGACATGCAATTTTATAGTTTTTTTCCGCTGCTTTCTTTGCAGCTTCCAATTTTGAGCCAGACGCACATTCGGTTTTTCCCGTTTCATCGTTTGATGAGGTTATACACTTTCCAGATACGACCTCGGCATAAAATTTTTTCTGCTTTTGACATAATTCATTTGAAACCGGCTTATAGGAGAAGTAAAGCATGTCTCCTGGCTTGTGTTCCTTGGTTCTGTATTTCCATTTTGAAACTGCATACAGTACTGAGTCTGAAAGAGCATGATTTGTGCTGTATTCAATTTTGATTGAATCGGTTATCAACCCGTTTCCGTCGGAGCCAGGCATATCAACTAATTTGAACGAAACGAGAACGCAATCATCGCTCTTGATATTGCTGACTATTTGTGGATCCACTGTTATTAATGGCATTCCTGCAGATTTTCCTTCAGGTATTTGACAAGACGGATCTGCAAATACATTTGTAGTGAGCACCGATAAAAAAATTAACTTATTCAATCTCATGTGGATTTCCAATTTTAACGAATTTAATTTCAGCGGCAGTTTTTATGTTGCGCTTTTGTGTTACACACAATGAGCACCGCGAATGCAAAAGTTTAAGAAAAATGGCATCCGCAAGATTGCTTGTTATAACTCCCAAGCCAAACGCTTTTTCTTTTAACAAAATTATATTTAATTTTCACTAATTCCCCATGGGGATGGTGAGTTATCATATGTCAATAAAGACGTACAGTTTGCTGAGTCTTCTGTCAAATAATAGATTTTAGTGGATTTTTTTTGAGCAATCTGAGCAAGTATTGTAGATACCCAGACTTTACATGTATCTGGTGATACTCCCTTCCAAGAGCTTGTAGTATTGCAGATCATTCTACCAACCGTATTCCCGTATATTTCCGTTGAGTACACTTCAACGTTACCAGGTCTAGTGATAAATAGATTGTCAATTTTTCCGTAGCAACTATATGAGCCAGAAAAACAAAAATTGCTGCAAAATATTGATGATACAAACAGAATGGATTTTAGTGATCTCATGATATTTCCTGATTTTATAACGAATGAAATGAACATCCCTACTTAACACCAGTCCAGTGCCGGCATAAAGTAAAGTGAAACTTAAAAACTACAGTTTGATTGCTTTGTTACATTTTCACGCTTTACCATTTACATGTAGTGAATGAAAGCGTGCATTTTTGAGATTGTATTTAATATTAAAAAAACAGCTTCCACCGTCGTGTACTTGATATAACTCTTTTTTTAGCTCGTCTGTGGTTGGGCCAGGATAAGCGCCATAATCAGCGCTATCTTCGGATGATTGAAGACAGAGCGCATTAATTAGAATTAAAGACTTGCTAATAAATTTATACTGATACCTGTAATTTTCATTAGGTTTAAATTCCGTGCTGCTTTTTGCCTCTAAATATTTCCAAAGTTGGTTTTCAATCTGAGCAACATTTGGTAGCTCGGGTTGCTCGCCGACTGCTATCCATTCTTTAGAATAGCACTTTAAAGATAAAAGCATCATGATAATAATGATGGGGATAATGTATTTGTTTATACTTAAATGCAACTTAAAAACCACCCGTTTGATTTTTTACGTTTTTACCTTAACTTCAATAACATCATTAAACTCAACTTTAAAAATTGGAAATGCAGAAATATTTTTTGCGTTAGACATAAATTTAATTGAAGTATCAGGTGAAGCTTTTTTAATGTAAGCCCAGTGGTTGAATCCCAATCAAAAGCAAATAGACCCGTTACTTCATAGTCATGCCAAATATTGGAGCTACCCCAATTTGGTCGGCTAATTTTTTCTGAAATAGAAGAATGCAAATCAGCATGCTTTAGAACAATGTCAGGAATGAAACCTTCTCCGGCAGTTGTAAACACAGCCCAATTGCCAGATTGGTCGATAGCGAACCAATCAAAATCAATGCCTTCCATTTCTTGCTTGATGTTATTCATACTTAAATGCTTTAAAAAGGAATTTTACAGCCATTCAATTTTTTAGTACCTGCGTGATGACTTTGTTAGGTTTATAGATTTTTCAGATTTTTTGTTATTACTGCAAGCCAGAACAATATTATAAAACACAACATAGTAGCAAACTGGCATGATGGTACGAATATAAATACCAGTGCAGGCTTATTGCCGCTAGAACCAACAACGAACCAATAGTAATAGAGACCAAATATAAAAATGCATGTACTCAAAACGGCGTTTACATTTACTTTTTGTGAAAAAATTCTACTAAATAATTGTAATGATATAAGCACCAAGTAAGGTGAAATTGCATACACTAAAATAGCCCAAGCTGCATAATCGGAAAGATGCACCAAACCAAAAATGGAAAAGAACGAAAATGCCGCAATAAAAATACCAAACATGAGAATTCCGTATAAATATATGAGCAAGTTTAACTCCTGATGTCTAACGTTGCACTCATCTGCGAATTGTTATAGTTTTTAATTGATTCTTTTGCCATAAGACAATATTGCTTTTCCAAGTTCTATTTGCTCTGTTTCAAGACAGAGTGTAGTGCTTTCCATATGGCTAAATCCACTTTCTAGTTTTATGGATTGCTTTGATTGAGAATGTATTTCAAGAACCGTTTTACTAACATAATGTTCAGAAAAGCATGCCGAGTATAGAAGTTGGCCATTTTCCGCTTCGTGGGCATCAGGTGAAACTATAGCCACCAACTGTTCTTTTTCATTCTTTATATTTAAGCTGACAGAATGTACATAACGATTGCTTGCTGAATTAAATGATTCGAGCAAAATATTTACGCAAGTTATACCTTCCTGTACTTTCTTCGATGCTTTAATGTCTTTCAAAAATGCACTTTTATCAGAAATTGATTCAGTTTCACAAGCAAGAGCTGAAATAGAAAGTAAAGGAAATAATAAAATTACTTTTTTCATGTTAACTCTCTTAACGAATGACCATGCTCCCCACTTAACACCAGCCCGCACTGGCCTAAGGTAAAACAGAATACAATCAGTGACTATTTTTATCAGGCATTGAATCCTGATAAGTTACCTTTAGGTAGTGAGGAATCCCCTCAATATCTTCCCCTCCTAAACTTTCTCGAATACTTTTACGAAGTGAATTTACCAATAAAGTTCCCTCACCACCACCGGTGTCTGCAACTTGGGTTGCATAGTTTGAGGCAAGAATTGACTGCTCTTGAGTGCCATATAAATGTATTAGAGCTATGGCATCTTCAATTGATTTTGCGCCATTATAAATGCTTCCGTCTTTTTCCTTTTTTATCATAATTCCGTCAATACCAACGCGCACTAGCGCCTTGTACGCTTCCGCCAAAGCTGCAATCCGAATAGCCCTTTGTGAATTTTTTACATCCCTTTTAGATGTATAGTGATGCCCAATAATCCAACCAATAACAGCTACAACAATACTAATAATAATTTTCAATATTTCCATTGACTGCGACCTTTATATTCCTAACGCCGAGCCCAGGGACAATTTGTAAGTTGGAACTTTGTGGAATTCTTTTGCGAAGCAAAACCACAAAAGGACGACTTACAAGCTGTCCCGCACGCGAAGTGTGCGAGCTGGCGCGATTTGTTACATTTACTTTAGATTAAGCTTAACAGTTAATATTGCTGTACATATTCCTACAATAATTCCTATAGCCATGTAAAATATCTGGTCAGAACGCTTTTCTCTTTCAGATGAAAAATAAAGTTCAGCTTTTGGGGTTGTATGTAGCTTATACATTCTTAAGTTAAAGCAGTATGTCTTGTTAGAATGTTATTGGTACAGGCTCTGAACGTAGTTTTGAATTGGCGCTGGCAACAAGTCTTGAGGGTGATCTCCGCCAAATGTAGCCCATTTGCTCTTTCCATATATTATAGTGCCCGCAACTTCCACGCCTTCTAACGAATAGACTACCATTTTTATTTCTAATTTATCCTTGATTCCGGACCATTCAGTTGCTCTGTCTTCCCAATGTAATATGACTGGCACAACTAAATACCCATATTTACTATTTGCTTCCACTTTTAAACATTCAATATTCGAACACTTTTCCGATACTTCGACTACATTTGCGTGGCGCATAAAAGCGGAGCGTACAGCATGCGCAGTGGCTTCACCAGAGTTCTGATAAATATCTCCGCCATATGCTCCATTTAAGGGTGTACCTACTAGCACAGCCAGAGCTGGATTTAACTTGGTTTTATTTTGTATAAGCACATTATTCTTGTATGTAGAAACACAGCCGGTTAGGGAAAATATAATTGAAAAAATAAATATTTTTTTGATCATAATTTAAAACTCCTGTAGTTGCTCAACTTCTAACGGTTTAATAAACAGGTCCGACTATATATCCCCGCACTGCATTAATTCAACTATCCAGTCAGATTGAGTGAGGTTTGAGCAAGCTCTTAAAACAGGTTTTTTATAACAAAATTCGCATATTTATAAATGCCTGCTAGTCTTAGGGGAAAACTCGATCTGGAGAAAGACCTTGGCTAGTTACAATCCGCAAGAAGCATTGAAGCAATATCGTCAGTTGGGTATTGAGTCCGAGGTGAATACGGCTTCGTCTCACCGGCTTATTCAAATGTTGTTTGAAGGCGCTATTAGTAAGTTGGCTGCGGCGCAGGGGGCTTTGGATAGGAAGGATTTGGCGACAAAGGGTGAGGCATTGAGTAGTGCCATCAGTATTATTGGTGGGTTGCGCAGTTCATTGGATATGTCCACTGGTGAGATCGCTGAAAATCTTGATCGGTTGTATGAATATATGAATATCCGGTTACTGGATGCCGGAATGCATAATGACTCGCAAAAAATTACTGAAGTATCGCAATTATTAAAAACCCTCAAATCAGGCTGGGATGAAATCGCACCGGCGCATTAATTCTGTTTTACATAAACTAAAAAAATAGAATCCATTATTTTTATTTCGTTATGATCTGAGTTATCAGCTCGGTGTTTATTATCTTCAGGAAATTTCTGTCATAAATTTGACTAAGCGGAAAGTCTGGACTATTACTTTAGCCAAAATGTTAATTCATTGACTGATGTGTAGTGAGAGTTGAAGGAAATATGATGTTACATTCCAATAATGTTCTGGTAATTGACGACGATGTTGAACGAGCTGCACATTTAAAAATTGTGCTGGATTTTTTGGGTGAGCCTGCTCGATTAATTCACAGTAATCAAATCAGTCAGTTTTTTTCTGATACAACCCAATCTGCAAATCTGCTGGCTGTTTTTTTTGGTGATTACAGCCAAAGTGATTACAGTTTGTTGGGGTTTTTGAAAGAATGTAAACAGTGGAATGACGAAATTCCGGTCATTGTCATTGGTGATGTAACTGCGCAACAGGAAGATCTGGAAGACAGTTTTCGTCGCATGATTATCGCTAATCTTTCGGTACCGCCCAGCTACAACAAATTGGTTGATACACTTCATCGCGCACGCCTTTATCAAGAGGCGCAATCCAGCAGTAAAAAAGCCGCACAACGTCGCCCTGTGCATTTATTTCGCAGTTTGGTAGGCACCAGTCGTGAAATACAAACTGTGCGTGAAATGATGGCGCAAGTTGCTGATAAAGATGTGTCGGTGTTAATTACCGGTGAATCCGGTACAGGTAAAGAAGTGGTTGCGCGCAATTTACATTACAACTCACCGCGTCGTGATAAGCCTTTTGTTCCCGTTAATTGCGGTGCTATTCCTGCAGAATTACTCGAAAGTGAATTGTTCGGTCATGAGAAAGGCGCGTTTACCGGCGCAATCAATTCACGTGCCGGTCGTTTTGAAATGGCAGAAGGCGGTACTTTATTTCTCGATGAAATTGGAGATATGCCGCTCAACATGCAAGTAAAAATTTTGCGCGTGTTACAAGAAAGATGTTTCGAGCGTGTAGGCAGTAATAAAACCCAGGCAGTGGATGTGCGTATTATTGCCGCAACTCATCGCAATTTGGAACAGATGATTGCTGAAAATCATTTCCGCGAAGATCTCTACTATCGCTTGAATGTATTTCCAATCGAAATTCCTGCATTAAAAGATCGTGCAGAAGATATTCCGTTATTGATTAATGAATTGGTGTCGCGCATGGAAAGTGAACAGCGTGGTTCTATTCGTTTTAATTCCGCCGCCATAATGTCACTTTGCCAACACGATTGGAGTGGTAACGTTCGCGAGTTAGCCAACCTGGTTGAACGCATGGCAATTATGCATCCCTACGCGGTCATCGGCGTAAAAGATCTGCCGGCAAAATATCGTCATGTCGATACAGTTGAAGAAGATTTTGCCACTGAAATCAAATCGACTCCGCAAGTAAATGGCACCAGTTATGTCAGCATCAACGACACGCATTTGTTACCCGAGC
>CAMLRJ010000057.1 GCA_946482345.1 uncultured Cellvibrio sp. | reverse complement strand
AATCGGTTGCTGGGTGTATTCGTATTGTTTGGTTTCTGGATTGGGATAAAAACGCCCCGCTTCATGACCAACAACTACCGCAGCGTTATCCGCATAAGCCGAGAGCACATCTTCACCGCCGACTTCGTTAGTATTTTTGATCATCTTGAACAGACTGCGACTTTGTTCTTCGCCATCAATAGTCCAGGAGGCATTAAAAATTTTGTGACGGCAATGTTCGGAGTTGGCCTGAGCGAACATCATCAATTCCACATCAACTGGATTGCGATTGAGTGTTTTAAAACTTTCGACCAGATAATCAATTTCATCATCGGCCAAAGCCAAACCCAGGGATTTGTTGGCAGCAACCAAGGCATCGCGCCCGCCACCGAGAATATCCACTGTAGTTTGTGGTGCTGGCGATTGCGCAGAAAAAATTTGCTCAGCCGCATCGAAGCTATTAAATACGGTTTCCACCATGCGGTCATGTAATAAAGAAGCAATAGCTTTGCGATCCGCCGCCGAAACATCGCCTTCCACAAAATAGGCAACGCCGCGCTCAAGGCGTTTGATAATGGTCAGGCCGGTGTTTTTGGCAATGTCAGTCGCCTTGGATGCCCAGGGGGAAATGGTGCCGAGACGGGGGACTACTAAAAATAAAGACCCCCTCCTAACCTCCCCCTTGCCAGGGGGAGGGACTGAAACTCCCTCCCCTGGCAAGGGGAGGGCTGGGGTGGGGTCTTTCACTTTCGGCCCATAAGTCAACAACGCTTCCAGCACCTGCATCTGAGCATCACTCAATGGCGCCTCAATATTGGCAAAATGCACGAACTCCGAGGAAACCCCGATTACTTTGGGGGCAATTTGCTGGATATTGGCAAGCAACTTTTGACAACGGAAACTGGAAAGAGCGGGAGCGCCACGCAGGATTAACATAGTGGGAGAAGCCTCGGCAAAGGGGGAATTGAAAAAAGGCCGCCATTGTACCGGCTTCAATCCTAAAGAGCGATTCAGTCTTTAGAAATCAGGCTGTGGCTATTCGCAAATGACTTTATTAAAGTGCGCAACCCAACAAGCAAACCTCTTTTGAAAATAAGGATACAGGAATGAAGTTTTCACACGCCCTACTCCCCGCTGTAATCGCAACCACCTTGTCGTCTTTTACACAAGCCTACCAATTCGAAACCTCTGTGGCTTACACAGACTATTACGATGGATTATTTACTAGCACAGAGTACTCGGGAACCTATTATTTTTCTCAAGTCTCTACAGATGCAACGCCCCTGGCCGAAGCTGCATTTCTTGGAAAAAACAGCAGCATGAATCTCAGCTATTTTCGATCTGAATCAGATGATTTTGACGGTCTGGATTCAAGATCTGCCTCCGCATCTTTTTTCATACCCAAGTCTATTTTTTTCGTAGGAGTTGGGTATGAGGAAGATGATGATGAAAATAATGCAACACTTAATCTCGGTATAACACCTGTTGATGGCTTATTGATTACCACTCAACACGATAAAGACGCCGATGAATACAACGAAAACCTTTATGCAAAATATGTAACGCTATTAAATGGTGATCAAGCGCTTAATCTTGAGGGTCTAGTCTCGAAAGATGAAGAAACCGATACAACCAATTACGTTTTAATGGGCGATTTTTATTTTAATCAACGATTTAGCCTGGGCGCTGTGTTTTCTGACGATGACATTGGCAACACTTATGGCGCTAGATTACAGCACTTTTTTGTTGAAAATGCCTCATTGAAAGCCGAGTACTATTATCTTGACACCAACGCAAGTTATGACGAACTCTACGATAACTTCGGCAGCCGAAATGTGTGGTCAGTAACACTGTCCTTACGATTCTAATTATCCATCCTCAACCGCAATCCGAATCCCCGGATTGCGGAATTCGAATAAAAACTCATAACATTTCAATTACAAACCAATTAACCCATAATCAGCTTTTTCTGCTAGCATGCGCGCGTTTGGATTTGTAGGGTGCCCTTACACAGAAAGAATCCAAACAAATTAACAATCACAATAATCTTTATGGAAGATAAAAATGAAAACAATGATTGATATCGGTATCAATTTAACCAATAAACAATTCAACGATGATATTGACCCCATCATCCAAAAAGCACTGAAGTCCGGCGTATCGCAAATGCTGTTAACCGGCACCAGCATTCGCAACAGTGAAGCCTCATCGCGAATCGTACAACAATATCCCGGTGTACTTTATTCCACTGCAGGCATCCATCCCCACGATGCCAAGAGTTTCGATAATCGCAGCATCGCAATATTAAAATCGCTTTTACAAAAACCTCACGTTGTTTCAGTGGGCGAATGCGGTTTGGATTTTGATCGCGATTTTTCGCCAAGACCCATGCAAGAAATTTGTTACAAAGCGCATTTGGAACTGGCAATTGAGGTTCAAAAACCTTTGTTTTTGCACGAGCGTGCAGCGCATCAACGTTTTATGGCAATCACTCAGGATTATTTACCCAAATTACCCAAAGCAGTCGTCCACTGTTTTACAGGAAGCCTTGCAGAGGCCAAAACTTATTTGGATAAAGGTTTTTATCTGGGATTCACCGGCGCCATCAGTGATACAAAACGATTCGCACAATTAAAAGACGTCATCAAATTCGCACCACTAGACCGCATGATGATCGAAACCGACGCACCGTTTATGCTGCCGAAAAATGTCCCGAAAGATGAACTCACCAAATACAACGAACGCAGAAACGAACCCGCGTTTTTGCCTTATGTTGCGAAAAAGATTGCGGAATTTAAAGGTGTATCACCAGATGTTGTTGCTGAAGCAAGCACAAAAAATGCAGAGGAATTTTTTGGGATTTAGTCATAGGTTGGGCTGCAAAACCCAACATGACCATCTTCCAACACTAACCAATATGGAGAACCAGAAAGTATGGGTTGGGCTACAAGTTACATTCAAAAACTGAAAGCTGGAGAAACTGTTTCGTTTAGGCCGCGAGGAAATTCAATGGCAGGCAAAATTGAATCTGGGCAACTATGTACGATTGAGCCAATTACAAATTTAGCAACACTGGAAATTGGAGATATTGTACTTTGCAAGGTTAGAGGTAATGAATACCTACATTTGATCAAAGCAATAAATGGAGAAAGATTTCAAATTGGAAATAACCGCGGATTAATAAATGGTTGGATAGGTGGCAATGGCATCTTTGGCCGCTGCATCAGTGTTCAACCTTAATCAGTAAATAGTTAAAATACTAATCGCTCTCGGGTCTCGACCGCTCACAAAAAAACACTTCACGAATAAAATTTTCTTCTGAATTCCTCTCTATCCCTGCTCTTTTGGCTGGCATAATGAGCGCCATTTTACGAAAGAGATGTTGAATGAGACCGCTGATTACCCTGGCCCTGGGTTTAATGGCCATTTTTATAGCCATTTTTATCCTAATAAAACTCACTGGTGTGTTAACGCTGGATGATATAAAGCACTGGTTGAATCTGGCAGCTGAGGCAAACCCAGTAGTGGTTGCTTTGACGATTATTCTGCTGTTGACTTGCGATCTTTTGATAACTGTACCTACTCTTTCGTTGTGCATTTTGGCGGGTTATTTTTTGGGATTTTTTTGGGGAGGCATGACTGCGTCAATCGGTATGTTGTCTGCGGGTTCATTGGGTTATTGGCTTTGTTATTTTTATGGCCCGGGACTTTTGCAAAAAATTTATAAAGACGAAAAAAAACGCCAGCAGATGCAACAAGTTTTCAATCAACAAGGTAAAAAAATAATTTTGATTTCGCGTGCGATGCCGATGTTACCCGAAATATCGGCTTGTCTTGCAGGCAGTAATCGTTTGCCATTCACGGAGTTTTTATTTTTCTTTTCGATTGCAACTCTTCCATATGGATTTATTGCAGCCTTTGCAGGTTCTCATTCAAATATTGAAAACCCTCTACCGGCATTAATTGCTGCTGTATTGGTACCATTAATTCTTTGGGTCTGTTGGTTTTTGTGGATCAAACCTGGCTTCTCAAAAACAACGGCCTGATTGCGTTTTGCTACCGATTAATCATCAATAAAAAACTAAAAATGTGCACAAGATCTACAAAATAAATTACAAATATTCTGAATTTTGCAAAGAAAAAGCGTTTTGTAATAAATAAAAAACCGCAAAATTGTAAAAATTATCAATTTTTTACGCCTATAACAAAATAAACTAAGAATAAAAATCTTTTACAAAACAATAAGCTAGCTGCCACATCTCAATATCATCAAAACTCGAACATAAAAATTCTCAAAAAACAAGCTATTCATATTAAGAAACGCCCATTACCATGGCGCCCATTGTTGCACGGATCTTTTTTTGCTCAGCAAATGGATTGATCCGGCATGAGTTGCACACACGAAATTGCGTTCCTGTTCGGGCGTTGCTATTCAAAACCGGAGTAACCTATGGATATTCGCGTTATGGACATTCGACAATTTTCAAAGTTGGTAGCGAGATTTTTGCTATTGATTGTCTGCCTGGTCATTTTCATTCTGCCGCTTGAGCGCAGCATTCCCCAGTCCCAGCTCGACAAGGTACTTGAGGCTGGTGAATTAAGAGTTATCTCACGTAACGGCCCCGCTACCTATTATGAGGGCGCTAATGGCCTGACCGGTTTTGGTTACAAGATAGTGAAAGGCTTTGCTGACCAGTTGGGTGTCAAACTGGTGATACTGGATGAATCACAATCCCCTCTGGGGCGCCTCCTCGAGGGTCAGGCGGACATGGCGGCAGCGGCAATTACCACTATTGAAGCCAGCAAGCTGCCTATACGTTTTGCCGATCCCCACCACAAAATTCAATTCGAGCTTATCAGTCATATCAATCGACCGATTCCCGGGGATCTGGACGATCTGGAAATCACCGTTACGCCTGAAATGGCCAAACATCCCGCACTTGTTGCAATAAAACTACAGCATCCGTCAGCACGCTGGATAGAAGCGGACAGCAACGATCAAACCGATTTGTTTGCACGTGTGAACAAGGGCGAAGTGCCATTTGCTGTGATCGACTCAGACAGTTTTCAACTGCATCAATATTCTTTTGCCAACACTCAGATAGCCATGAGTTTGGGGGACCCTCAGGATGTAGCCTGGGCATTTTCTGCTACCGCAGACCCCAGCCTGTTTCATCAGGCTCAGATATACCTTCGTAACATCAAAGAGTCTGGCCAGCTGGAACAAATAACGGCCGAGTTTTTCCAACCTCTGGAAGAGATGAACTCGATTGATGCCCTGCTCTTGAGCCAGCATCTGGAAGAGCGTTTGTTGCCCCATATGGATGATATGAAACGCGCATCGGAAATATTCAATCTTGATTGGCGACTATTGGCAGCCATAGGCTACAAAGAGTCCCAATGGCTAACCAAAATTGAATCACCAACCGGTGTCAAAGGCATGATGATGCTGACCAAAATTACCGCCAAAGCCATGGGCGTTGAAGACAGGGAAAACCCCCGACAAGCTATCTTTGGTGCAGCCAAATTATTCCGCTATCTATTGGATAACCAACCGAAAGATATTGTTGAAAGCGAACGCATACATTTTGCACTTGCTTGTTATAACCAGGGCATGGGCCACATTGCAGATGCACGCCGCTTAACGCTGAAAATGGGCGGCAACCCCAATCGTTGGCAGGATGTACGTGAATATCTCCCCCTGCTTTCGCTGAGCCAATATTATCGTCAGGCAAAACACGGCTACATGAGGGGCAAAGAACCCGTAGTGTTCGTTGATAAGGTTCTGGATTACTACAAAATGCTGGTTTGGCATGAACAGCAAGAACATTTGCGACTCGCCACTGCCAGCAGTGCTCCCGCCTGGTTATAACTCCCCCCATCACTGATTTTTTATTGAAAAAGCCGGAAGACGCTGCACTTTTCCGGTGCAGGTATTATATTGACCGGCTTCAATTACCCGCTTAACCCATAAAAAGAGTCGTTATGTCTTTTCGCAAATTTCTGTCTGAATGCCGCCTGCTATTGGGCTTCAGTAGCAATTCCCCAAGCCACGCTGAAAAATGGATCTCCGCTCTGGGAGGTTTTTTAGGGATTTTGTCAGTTTATTGGGTCACCAGTTGGTGTTTTCCGCACGGTTTTATGCACACAGCAGGTACCTTGCTGATGGTCACTTCCATGGGAGCAACAGCAGTGTTGTTATTCGCCGTTCCCCAAGGGGTTTTATCCCAGCCCTGGTCGGTGATTGGCGGGCATTTGTTATCGGCGTTTGTCGGTGTCAGTTGCCATCAATTATTTCCCGATCAAACCTGGACAGGCGCTTTGGCCGTTGGTCTTTCTATTTTGGTGATGCATTACGCACGTGCCATGCACCCACCCGGTGGAGCCACCGCATTGGCTGCCGTAATTGGTGGAGCTGAAATTTATCGACTGGGTTATTTTTATTTAATCATGCCGATTGGCATTAATATTCTCGCCATTTTATTAATGGCAATTGCATTCAATGCGTTATTTCACTGGCGACGTTATCCAGCACATTTAATTCGTAAACAAACTGTTGTACACACACGTGCTTACCCACATTTAACACCCGAAGATTTTTCGGCTGCAATTGAAAAAGTAGATTCGTTTATTGATGTAAGCCACGAAACCCTGATGCAACTGCTTGAATACGCACGTGAACATTCAGAGCACGAAAAAATACCCATGACCCAATTTGAAGTGGGAGCATTTTATTCCAACGGCAAATGGGGAAGTGAATGGAGCGTGCGACGCATCATCGATGCGCCCTCGGAAAAACCTCAGGATAAAGATAAAATTATTTTCAAAACGGTTGCGGGTGCCGATGCTTACAATAATGGCATGAGCACACTTGCAGAATTCCGCAACTGGGCAAATCATCAGGTGATACAACTGGAAAATGGACACTGGAAAAAAGTCAGCAACATCAAACCAACATAATTTCAGTGACGCAAACTTCAACATCATTGTCTTAAAAATATTTAATCAGGATTGTAATAACAACAATCCTGATTAATTACCTCAGGCTTCGAATTCTCTATTCCCATATTTTTTCTAATGTTATTTCAGATTATTTCCTGAAAATAACAACAGTAATTATTTCAACTAAACACCAATATGAACTAGTCTTGAAAAGTATTCATATTATGGAGATGACAGATGAAAATACGGGAAAATACGCCAAACAATAAATGGGCACCGATTATCATCACAGGCCTGATGGCATGGCCGGGTTACACACACGCATATGATTATTTTGATCTCAGCCTCGAACAATTACTCGAAACCCGCGTACTCAGTGTATCCAAAAAAAATGAAACTGTAGCAGATGCTGCTGCAGCCATTTATGTTGTCACGCACGAAGATATTATTCGCTCCGGCGTCACCAATATTCCCGATGCGCTGCGCATGGTTCCCGGTGTCAACGTTGCACAATCTGATTCCAACACATGGGCAATCAGCATTCGTGGCTTCAACAGTGCGCTCGCCAATAAATTACTAGTGTTGATTGACGGACGCAGTATCTACAATCCGGTATTTGGTGGCGTACTTTGGGAAGCTCATAATGTGATGCTGACAGATATAGATCGCATTGAAGTTATTCGCGGCCCCGGTGGTACATTGTGGGGAGCCAATGCGGTTAATGGTGTTATCAATATCATCACCAAAAGCTCCAGCAACACTCAAGGTAATAGTATTAATGCATTATCCGGAAATGAAGAAGTCAATTTGAGCTTACGTCATGGTGGAACTTTTTCAGAGAAAGGCACTTATCGCGTTTACGCAAAAGGATTTAAAAAAGATTCTTCACATCATCCATACAATGATCATGCTTACGATAATTGGGAAGCTATGCGCACTGGTTTTCGTGCAGACTGGGATGATCAATTTACCTTTCAGGGTGACGCCTATCGCACCAATACCCAACAACGACGACAACATTTTTCATTAATTGAACCCTACATGCCAGTGGAAAACCAAACTCTGGTTTATGAAGGTATTAATGTATTGGGACGCTGGATTGATCAACAAGAAAATGGAGCACAATTCAGTTTACAAACTTATATCGACTGGGCTCGCCGTGATGAACCGCTGAATTTTATTGATGATCGCATTACGTATGATATTGAAGCCCAATACAATCTGGCACCAATAAACAGGCATGAATTGATAGCCGGTATAGGTTTCAGATTTATGGACGACGAAAAAACCGGCAACAACAATGTTTCTTTTTCTCCAGCCAAACGTCAATCAAGCCTTTATAATTTTTTCCTGCAAGACAAAATAACTCTGTCACCGGACAAATGGTTTTTAACGCTGGGCTCCAAATTTGAACACAATGATTTTTCAGGTTTTGAATTACAACCCAACATAAGATTGCAATGGCATCCCACATCACAACAAACCTGGTGGAGTGCAATATCACGTGCGGTACGCACTCCAACACCTATAGAAGAAGATCTCACCAGCACACTGGTAACGGGGGCTGGTTTACGTGCCGCATTTGTCCCGAATAATGATTTCAAATCAGAAAAATTAATTGCTTACGAACTGGGATATAGAAATCAACTGACAGACAGTTTGTCAGCGGATATTTCTGCTTTTTATAACGATTATGAACGCCTGCAAACATTCAAATTTCAAACCATTGTGCCTGTCATCAACGGTATAGATCCTCCACATTTTCTGCTGCCCGTACAGTTCACCAATGACATGTACGGCACATCACATGGATTGGAATCTGCGCTTAATTGGATGTTGAATGAGAATCTAAAAATATCTGTTAATTACAGTGCTTTGCGCATGTCGTTAACAGCGCTGGAGCCAGCACAAGAAAGCGCAGAGTTGCTCTACCCTGATTATCAGTCAGGATTAAAAGTTTTCTGGAATATCAATAGTAATTGGACGCTGGACACTTCTGCTGTTCATATCGCTGAATTGGCATCAGGTGTGGATGCTTACACTCGTCTGGATATTAACCTGAGTGGGCAATTAACAAAATCGCTCAGGTTTAATCTGACCGGTCAAAATTTATTGGAGAAAAACCACAGAGAATTTGGCAGCCCGGATGATATTAATGCGGCGGAAGTCGAGCGAAGTATTTATGGAAAGTTAACATGGAATTTCTAGGATCAATCAAGCGTTATCTATTCGTAGCGGCGTTATTGTGTATTTCATCTGGCTCACAAAGTGATGAAAAACCGTTGGGATTATACGAACAAAAAATAAAAGCAGGACTGGTTTACAACCTCATTAAATACACAGCCTGGCCCAAAACATCTGTCCATCAAACCTTAACAATTTGCCTTTTGGGGGGAGACCCGTTTGATGGATATTTATCCCCCTTAAACGGACGCATGGCACAACAGGCAACAATATCCATCAATCAAATCAATAAAATTACCGAAGCCGGTCATTGTCACCTTCTGGTGATCCACAAAAGTCAAAACAACAAACTACCCGAACTGATTGAATTTCTGCAAACAAAAAATATTCTAACCGTGAGTGACATGGAAAAATTTTCCATTCAGGGCGGCATGGTAGAACTGGCAACAGAAAACTCAAAAATTACTCTTTACATCAATAATGGCAATGTCACGCACAATGGATTAACCATTGACGAGCGTATGCTCAAATTGGCCAAGCTGGTATCGAACAAGGAAGGCGCTTGATGCAGAAACCGCACCTGACGATACGCATGACACTGCTGATAATGATTAGCCTGTTGAATTTGCTAATCGCAATACTGGTTGGAAAAGGTGTTTATACGTCATGGGTTCACTATCAACAAGCACAGGAACTGAAATTAAGAGCGGAATTAATTAATACGCTTTATATAGCCAATAAAAATTTATCCCTGACTCGTGCATCCACACTATCACTGATATCGTCAATTCCTGAAGAATTTGATTCACTCTACGCCGACTTGCTGATGCACCGCCAACAAACAGATCTTGCGTTATCGAATGCGCTGACTCAAATGCAGCGGCATAAATTGCATAATGCAGCAACAGAATTTTCACAAATAAATGAAAAGTATCAGAAACTAATTCAAAGGCGAAAAGAAGTTGATACTGAGTTGACCCTACCATTGGCTGACCGTCGCCCTGAACTCACGGATAACTTTTTTGCTGACAACACCGCGTTAATTGTTGAAATTCATCACTTCACCTTGCAATATTCCCGATCACTGCAAGACATAGATGACACCATCAGTCGGCATATGATGTTCGAACATTTCGTTTGGGAACTCGCCGAATACACAGGCAAGCAGTACGCTATCATCGGTCAGATATTAGCGACCAATAAACACCCTGATCCCATTCAACACCGGGAATTAAGCTCGCTACGCAATCGCATCGAATATGCTTGGGAAATTTTACAAAAATTTTCGCTCGACACCTCATTATCGGAAACCATGCTTCCGTTAATGGAAGAAGCTCGCACCCAATACTTCTTCACTGTCGATCAAATCAGTGATTTATTTTTTGACAATCCATCTCCCGGCACTACAGCTTCTTACCCTATAGACTCGACTTTGTGGTTGGGCATCTCGGCGCAGGCCGTGGATTCGTTATTAATTTTGCAAGACGAAACTCTTGCTGCATCACAAATGCATGTGGATAAAATTGAACAGAAAGCACAACAGGAAATTTTAATCAGCAGTGCTATTTTCATTTTGGCAATATTGCTCAGTCTTTATTGCTGGGGCTTGATGGCATTCAGGGTTATACGTCCATTCAACGCCATGGTGAATGCACTTTACAAAGCAACACGGGATAACATTTTTGAAATGCCTGACATTCGTTACAAACAGGATGAAATTGGCAAACTGGCGCAAGTCTTGGAAATCATTAAAAACAATGCACAAAAAATGAAGCAATCGAACGAAGAACTGGAACGTTTTGCTTTTATTGCAGCCCATGATTTGAAATCACCCTTGCGCGCGATAGAAAACATTTCTTCATGGCTGGAAGAAGATGTGGGGGAACAAATACCGGCAGCCAGCAAAAAACATTTACAGGAATTACGTAATCGCGTTCGACTGATGGATAAAATGTTGGATGACACATTGGAATATGCGCGTATAGAAACCAAAATAGAAACCCAACCCAACTTTGTAGTAAGCGGACAATTGCTGATGGAAGAAATCATCAAATTGTTGGATTTACCGCCAGGGTTTAATGTAAAAATTGGCAATGGATTGGCGCATCTCTCCTTAAAAAAATTGCCATTGCAACAAGTGTTGTTTAATCTGGTCAATAATGCCATTAAACATCACGATAAAACTGCAGGCTTGATTGAAGTTAACGCAGAGGAAAATGGCGCCGAATATATTTTTTATGTCCGCGATGATGGCCCCGGCATTGAACCTCAGTACCATCAAAAAATTTTTGAAATGTTTCAAACCTTGCAACCAAAAGAAAAAAACAAAGGCAGGGGTATGGGCCTGGCAATGGTCAGAAAAATAGTCCATGCGGCTGGCGGCATCATCAATGTTAAATCCACCTTGGGACAAGGGGCAGAATTTCAG
>CAMLRJ010000056.1 GCA_946482345.1 uncultured Cellvibrio sp. | reverse complement strand
ATCTTTTTAAGCAAGACACCTATGCCTCTCACCTGTAGTCAGCATTCACTTGATTTGTCTCGCCCTTGTGTCATGGCGATTCTTAATATCACCCCCGATTCTTTTTCCGATGGCGGTCAATATTTTTCATCCGGCAAAGTCTGTATCGATGAAGTATTGAGGGCTGCTGAAGACCGTATTCAGCAGGGTGCCAGCATTCTGGATGTAGGCGGGGAGTCTACCCGACCCGGTGCTCAGGCTGTTTCTGAGCAGGAAGAGTTGGATAGGGTTATTCCGGTTGTTGAAGCTCTTGTCGGTCGATTGGGCGCTTTTGTTTCAGTGGATACCAGTCGCCCGCAGGTGATGCTTGAATCTGCTGCCAAAGGCGCAAGTCTTATCAATGATGTGCGTGCTCTGCAGTTGGATGGGGCTTTATCCGCAGCTGCAAAAACAGGTTTGCCTGTTTGCTTGATGCATATGCAGGGGCAGCCGCAAACCATGCAAAATAAACCGCAATATCATGATGTTTTCTCTGATGTTCGTGATTTTTTGCTGCAAAGAATTGATGTTGCCAAAAAAGCGGGAATCTCTGGCGACAAAATTTTGATTGATCCGGGATTTGGTTTTGGTAAATCTCTCGAGCATAATCTCGGCCTTTTGCGCCAGCTGCCGGATTTGGTCGCACTTGGATATCCGGTTTTGGCAGGTTTATCACGCAAATCCATGCTGTCAGCGATTACCGACAGGCCCGTGGATCAACGTTTGGCGGGCAGTCTTGCATTGGCTCTTTTGGCTGCTCAATCCGGCGCGTCCATTATTCGTGTACATGATGTGGCGGCGACAGTGGATGTATTAAAAGTCCTGGCCGCTGTAAATAATATTTCTCATTAGGAGTTAAGGATTATGTCTCGCAAGTATTTTGGTACCGATGGTATTCGTGGTCAGGTAGGGGAATATCCCATTACCCCGGATTTTATGTTGAAGTTGGGTTGGGCGGCCGGTTGTATCCTTAAAGATCGCTATCCCGGTCAAAACATGATTTTGATTGGCAAGGACACCCGCATCTCGGGCTATATGTTTGAGTCGGCTATTCAAGCTGGTCTCATTAATGCGGGTATCGATGTGGGTTTGCTTGGCCCGGTTCCCACTCCGGCAGTAGCCTATTTAACACGCACTTTCAAAGCTCAGGCTGGGATTGTGATCAGTGCCTCTCATAATGCTTATGTTGATAATGGCATCAAGTTCTTTGGTGGTTCAGGTAGCAAACTACCGGACGACTGGGAAACGCAAATTGAAGAGCAGCTTGAAAAACCTATGGTAACAGCTGAAAAACTTGGTAAGGCACGTCGTATTGCAGATGCATCCGGACGCTACATCGAATTCTGTAAAGGTACTTTGCCCTGGGGTTTCAGTTTGAACGGCATGCAAATTGTGTTGGATTGTGCCCATGGTGCGACTTATCACATTGCACCTGATGTATTTACCGAACTGGGGGCAAAAGTTATCCCGATTTTTAATGACCCTAATGGAACCAATATCAATCGTAGTTGCGGTTCAACCAAGCCCGAAGCATTGCAGGAAAAAGTGATTGAAGTCGGTGCTGATTTGGGTATCGCTTTTGACGGTGATGGTGATCGGGTGGTGTTTGTTGATCACAAAGGGGAATTGGTTGATGGCGATGAATTGCTCTACATAATTGCTGCTTATCAACAACAATATGGCAATGGTTGTTCGGGCGTTGTAGGAACCCTGATGAGCAATTTTGGTTTTGAGTTGGGCCTCAAAAAACTGTCCATTCCTTTTGCGCGTGCCAAAGTTGGCGATCGTTACGTAATTGAAATGATGCGAGAAAAAGACTGGGGACTGGGTGGCGAAAACTCGGGTCATATTGTGTGTAGCAATGTCACTACAACCGGAGATGGAATTATTTCGGCGCTGCAAGTTTTGTTGGCAATCAGCACAATGGGCGATAGTTTGCATAATGTGAAAAAAGGCATGCAAAAGTTGCCGCAAGTGATGATTAACGTGCACATCGCCAAACGAGTGGATTTATCAGCAAATGATGAAGTCCAAAAAGCAGTGAAATTGACAGAAGAAAAATTGGCTGGAACTGGAAGGGTTTTGTTGCGTCCTTCAGGCACTGAGCCAGTAGTCAGGGTAATGGTTGAAGGCGAAAATAAAAGCCAGGTAAAAGAGTTGGCACAAGAGCTGGCCGCTGTAGTCGAAAAAGCACTTAGCTAAAAAAATCATAAACTTAAGTCAGGATTGGGTTGTATGTTCAAATCATCTTGGCTATTATCGGCGCCCGCTTTGGGAGAGGTCTTTATCGTTGAATAAATCCAGCCATTCAAGGCGTCGCCAGTTGGTTGTAGGCAACTGGAAAATGAACGGAAATCGTCAGCAAAATACGATATTGGTTCAAGATATATTGGCTAGTTGGCAGGAAGATATCAGTGCAGATGTAGTGATATGCCCTCCGGATGTTTATCTTCAACATACAGCTGATTTGATTGAAGGGTGCCATGCGGTTTTGGGCGCCCAAAATGTTAGCGAGTTTTGGCAAGGTGCCTACACCGGTGAAGTTTCGGCGCAGATGCTGGCTGATCTGGGTTGTCAGTATGTGATAGTGGGTCATAACGAACGCAGACGTTTGTTGCATGAGTCCGATGCCCAGATAGCACAGAAATTTATTGCAGCACAGCGAGCGCAAATAATCCCGGTTTTGTGTGTGGGTGAATCCTTGCAGCATCGTGAGCAGGGTTTGCAATTACAAGTGATAAAAAAACAATTGGATGCCGTGTTTTCACAAACAGGTAAAGAATGTTTTGTAAATGCGCTGGTTGCTTACGAACCGGTTTGGGCGGTGGGCACGGGTGTTACCGCATCACCGGAACAAGCTTCGGAAGTACATTGTTTTATCAGGGAACAGTTAGGCGATAACGCTGACAAAATCCGCATACTTTATGGTGGCAGTGTAAAAGCCCACAATGCAGCGGAGTTGTTTGCCAAGCAGGATATAGATGGTGCTTTATTGGGTGGTGCATCTCTTGATGCCAAAGAATTTGTGAGTATCTGTAAAACAGCGAGTTTGATATGACGACATTAGTAGTGGTTCTACATTTTGTTGCAGCCTTGATAATTATTGGCTTGGTGTTATTGCAACAAGGTAAAGGTGCTGCCATGGGAGCTTCCTTTGGTGCAGGTGCATCCTCAACCGTTTTTGGTAGTGAAGGCAGTGGTAATTTTTTTACCAAATCTACCTGGACTATCGCGACGTTTTTTTTCTGCACCAGCTTCGGTCTTGCGGTAATCTCCAAGCACGATGCCAAAGTTAGCGTAGAAGCGCCTGTTATTGAAGTGCCTGTATCGGCGCCAGCGACCAGTTCGGATGTTCCGGTTGCGCAACCTCCGGTTGATGCTGCACCCCCATCATCCAGTGATGTTCCCGTAACAGTGCCTGCTGAAACAAAGTAATTGGTTTATTGCCCCGGTGGTGGAATTGGTAGACACGCTATCTTGAGGTGGTAGTGGCGAATGCCGTGCCGGTTCGAGTCCGGCCCAGGGCACCAACATAAAGTACGACGACTTTTCAAAAACGTCCTGAAGCCCCGTTATTCGGGGCTTTTTTGTTAGTCCAGATTATTCTTTTTATCAGAAAATCCGGCAATCAATGGGCGGCAAGAATGAATTCATTAAAGCAACAGCTGACGGAAGTTTTGGCGTTTTTCGGGATCAGTGAACCTCTTCCTTTACGTGCCCGATTCCGGGGGCAAACAATTACAGCACTCTTGTATCCTGATGCCAGCGTTCTGGTTGCCGGTAAGTTTTTTGATGACATAGAACAGGCTATGTGGGATTTTGATCTGCAAAAAACATCTTCAAGTTCAAGTGCCTGGCAGTTTTGGTCTGTTCACAGCAATCTCCGGGGTACTTGGGTACCCTTGGAACACTGGCGTGCCGAGTGGTACAACACCAATGTCAGCCGCGAGGTTAAAACATCATTCAGTCATCCCCTGCGTATTGATTCTGTAGCTGCTCCCGGCGGTGGTTTGATTGGCATGACGTTTTGTCCAGGGCGCCAAACTGATGGGCTCTATACGGGATTGTGGCAACGTGATTTGGCAGCGGATTGTTTGGCTATTGAAGCCTGGCCGAGTGCTGCTCTGGTGACCTTGATGCAAATTCAGGAGTTTGCCCTGCTGAACGTTGAAGCTTTGCCACAAATAGTCATGAATTATCATTTTCGCTGGATTCATGCCCCGATACCTGACATGCAAATACCGGATACCCGTTTTGAGCAGCAATGGAAGACACTGGGTCCAGAATTACATGAATTGTTATCGGCAGGGAAAAATATAGTGCTGCATTGCCGTGGTGGTTTGGGACGCACAGGTTTAATGGCTGCACGTATGTTAATTGAACGCGGTATGTTGCCGGTAGATGCGGTAGCAACAGTACGTGCTGCTCGTACTCACACGATAGAAACATATGAGCAGGAAGAGTTTTGTCTCAATCTCACATCAGGAATGCGATGAAAAGTCTATTGATTAGCCAATGCCTACAGGTCGATTTTGTGAAATCTCTTGCCCGGGGCGAGCCTCTGCCGAATCCTTTACATATTGGTCGGGAGGAGAGTAAACGCTTATTGGGTATTGATCCCCGCGATGGTTCGCTAAGTCAATTTATGCGTTGGGCTGCATCAAATAAAGATCTCACCCGAATTCATATTCGTGATTGGCATGATGCAGAGTCAGCTGAACAACAAACGCATTTACAACAATTTGGCTTGCACTGTATTGCCAATACTCCTGGCGCTGATTTTGTATTTGAACCCGCTGCGGATGATGTTCTGATTAATTCCACCACCCTGAATGATTTTGAAAAAACAACTCTGGCATCAAGATTAAATCAGTTAATTGCTGATGAGCCTTGTCGCATAGGGTTGATCGGTGTTTGGACCGAAGCAAAAATTTTATTTTTGGCTTATGAATTATCAACCCGATATCCGCAAGCAAAAATTGCTGTCAGCTCAGCGCTTTGTGCAAGTTCATCACGTACACAACATTTTTTAGCCTTGGAACAATTGCAACGAATTGTTGGGGTTTGTGTGATTGATTCTCTGGCTGAGTTCGCCAATTTTTTGGGGCATGAAGCGAGTTTCGTACAAGCCAAAACTTTTAATAAAAATTTGACCATTGAGACCAAAGGTGTTTTGGATTTAACACCAGAAAGCGAAATGCTGTTGCGATATTTATTCCGTGACTGCAAAAAATTAGTCTTAACTATTTTGGATGGTGGATTTTCCGGAAATTTGGTTGCCGCTACTAAAAGTATTGATCATCTTGGTCGTGAGCAAGCTCCGCATGTTGTAAAAATTGGCACGCGCCATTTAATGGCTAAAGAACGCACTGCGTTTGAAAAAGTTGAAGCTGTGTTGGGTAATCATGCGCCTGCTATCGCAGAATATGCTGATATGGAAACTCTGGGCGCGATTAAGTATCGCTATGCTGCTATGGGAGAAGGGAAAACAAAAACCTTGCAGCATTTATTGCAGACAGGGACATCACTGGAAAAAATTGAACATTATTTGCAGCAGCTACTTGATGCCCAGCTTGGACGTTTCTATCGCGCTGCATTGCCTGAATCCTGTAATTTGTTGGAGTACTATTGTTTCAGTTCTCGCTGGGCAGAATCAGTAAAACAAAAAATTGTAGAATTAATTGATGAATGCCCCGGGCAAGGTCACTTATCTTTGCCTGGCGGGGTGGGCTGTCAAAACCTTTACAAGTTTTACTGCGATGAATTACCAGGAATCCAGCAATGGCAGGGTGATTTTCCTTTTTGTTATGTGCATGGTGATTTAAATTGGGCCAACGTCATGATCGACGGTCATGATAATGTATGGTTAATTGATTTTTTTCATACCCATCATGGGCATTTATTGAAAGACTTTGCCAAGCTGGAAAATGATCTTCTTTACATAGGTACAGCAGTTAATAGCGAATCCGATTTTATACAAGCCTGCGCATTCAGTGATTATTTGTTATCTTCAGACGAAAACTTGCAGCTTGGGTTGCCTAAAGAAAAATGGAGTGGGCAATTTCAACGCTGTGCCAGTATCCTTATTTTTCTGCGCAAAAAAATGCTGCAATATTTACCACCGGGAACGGAAAATATTGCGCTGCAGTGGCAATTAGCACAGTTGCGCTATGCAGTTCATACGATTGGCTTTGATGAGCCCAATCGTTTGCAACGCTGTTGGGCTTTATATACGGCAAGTAGTTTGGCTGAAAAAGTGAAGTTGGCTTTAACGACAGTATGATCCAATAACTCCATGAACGCTTATCAACAACTTCGCCAGATTTGTCTCGCCAATGCCACCCGCGAATTTAACGCGCGGGGTAAATCGGTTGTGCGTTGCCAGAATTGCCAGTTGGCGATTAAAGCTTGCATCTGTCAATGGCGTCACCAACACAATATTTCATGTGAATTTGTGTTGTTAATGCATCGTGAAGAATTATTTAAACCAACCAACACCGGACGATTGATTGCGGATCTTTTTCCTGAGCAAACCCATGTTTTTTGTTGGCACAGAACTGATCCCGATAAAAAATTATTGGCAATACTAAATGACCCGCATCGAATTAATTTAATCGTATTTCCAGATGATGCGACCGATGCTGTTGGTCAAGTGGTTATTGATGAACACTTCATTCAAAGCAGTCAGCATAAAATTGTCACATTTATATTGTTGGATGGAACCTGGAAACAAAGTGGACGCATGTTTCATTTGAGTCGCTGGCTGGATGAAATTTTGTGTTTATCATTGCCTGATGTAAATGCGAAATCTTATGCCATGCGAAAGTCACATCTTGAAAATTATTTATCTACTGCAGAAGCCGCAGTTATCTGCCTTGAATTGCTTGAAGAAAAGTTTTCAGCTGATGTTTTACGCGACTATTTTGAAATATTTAATTTGCATTATTTGGCGACACGCGGAAATTATGTACCGGAAATCACTGACACTCATAGACGATTATCAGCACTGGTTGATGTTAATGGCGGTTGTTAGAAAAGGTCAAAGTCTCACAAAAGAAATCGACTTTTACGACTAGGTATATTCATCGGGAATTCACATAATGGTCACACAAGGAGGATAGCAAGGAGAGTGTTGTTGACCACGAAAGGCCAATGGATGCACCTAACACCGAAGCCCCCGAAAATCCAGGATGATTTCGGGGCTTTTTTATTTCAGCCCCGGTTCCTTTTGATTTTCCTTTTATTTCAACTCTGTCCCTTTGGCCTCTTTATCCATAAACCCGCGCACAGTTGATAGCCAGAATTGTTGTGTTTCATTCAATGTGTTTTCTTCAGGATAAGCAAAGGTGTGCTGGCGGTATCGCAACAATTTTTTACGTGCGGCGGTAGTTTTGTGTAAACGTTGATCTTGTTCCTGGGTAACAAATGGTGGATTAAAAAATACATCCAACACCGGCAATTCAGGCGAGGAGAAACTGGCTTCCAGCAGCTCCTGTGTAAGCGGATGTTGCGCTTGAATGTTGAGCACAATCAAGGCTTGCATTGGCCCGTCAATTGTTTTGGGATCTTTTGGATTGGGTTTTATTTGTGGCAACAAATGCTGCGTAGCGGGATGCAGCAAACGATTATCCGACAACAGCACCAGATTAAATTTTCCTTGTTGATGTAAATAATTAATCGCTGCTGTAATAGTCTCGGCAACAGTATTTTCGCGTAATCGTTCAGCCGGAATTGCCAGCGCAAACGTTTCCCATCCGAATAAAGGCAAATTGCGTCGCAATAATTCCAGTACTCCTGGCCAGCGTTGCGGTTGTTCACTGGCATGAATCATCAATAGCACACCTTTGTTTTCTTTGGATTCAGTCACTTTGTAAAAAGTCAGCCATTTACCTTGCGATGTTTCCAGCCACACTGCCTCTTTGGGATTGGCATCAGCAATAAGTTGGATTGTGGGGTCTTCATCGAATTGTTTTTTGTCAGGCTCTTGAGGTTTTGCGGTTTCAGTTGTTTCGGCTGATGTTTCCGTTTTGGCTTCTGGTGTTACTTGTGCGGGATCTGTTTGTGCATAAGTGATTAATGGCAGGCTGCATAAGAGGAAGATAGAGAAAATCTGGATCCCTGCCTTCGCAGGGATGACGAGAACCTTCGTAGAGATGATGAGAAACATCGCAGAGATAACGCGAAGCTGCTCAATCATTCTACGGATAAAAAGAGGCTTCATTAAAATAGTCAGTTTCGAAGATTGCATAAGTTTGAGTAGAATGCCGTAACTAATTGAAATGGTGAATGTATGTCTAAGTGTAAGCAAGAAATCTGGATCGCGCCTTCTATTCTCTCCGCTGATTTAGCGCGTTTGGGTGAAGAGGTGGATACAGTCTTGAAGGCCGGTGCCGACATTATTCATTTTGATGTGATGGACAATCACTACGTTCCCAATATGACCTTCGGCCCCATGATCTGCAAAGCCCTGCGTGATTACGGCATCACCGCGCCGCTGGACGTGCATTTGATGGTCGAACCGGTTGATGATTTGATCGTGAAATTCGCCGATGCCGGTGCCAGCATTATCAGTATTCACCCCGAAGCCACCCGTCACCTCGACCGTTCTATTCAGCTGATCAAAGACAAAGGTTGCATGGCGGGTGTAGTGCTTAATCCAGCCACACCACTTGAGTCTATTCGCCATGTGTTGGGCAAGGTTGATTTAATTTTGCTGATGTCGGTTAACCCGGGCTTTGGCGGTCAGGCGTTCATTCCCTACGTGCTGGATAAAGTCCGTCAGACACGCCAGTTGATAGATGAAACCGGTCGCCCGATTCGATTGGAAATTGATGGCGGAGTGAATCTCAATAATATCGCCGAGATTGCCGCTGCCGGTGTTGATACCTTTGTATCGGGGTCAGCGATTTTTGATTCAGGGGATTATCAGGCGACAATCAAATCCATGAGGGAAAAGATTGTGGCTAGGCAGTAGGAAAATATTTAAGTAAACTCGCCGAACCAATTTGGGGAATTCTCAATGTTGCACCTGTTTCATCCATCAGTATCCAAAGTAGAGCCCGCATCCATCGCTCGATGGCGTCGCTAGTTTCCTTTTGCCGACTGAATTCAGTCTGGTGTCTTTGCTCATCCGCTGATGTTGATTTATCGCCGATGCAGCTTCAAAAATAATTTCAAGCCAAATGGCTGTGTAAAAGGTAACAAAATGAATATTGAACAATTTTCTGCGCTAGCTCGCGAAGGTTACAACCGTATTCCGGTTGTGCGCGAAGTATTGGCGGATTTGGATACGCCACTGTCTACTTATTTTAAATTAGCTGCAAAACCCTACTCTTATTTATTTGAATCCGTTCAAGGCGGCGAAAAATGGGGGCGTTACTCCATGATCGGATTGCCCGCGCGAACTTTATTGCGTGCACAGGGCGATCAGATCCAAGTGGAGCGCGATGGAAAAATTGTTGAAACCCATCAAATCGCCGATGCCTTGAGTTTTGTCGAAACCTTCAAGCAGCGTTATCGCGCACCTGAATTGCCGGGCTTGCCACGTTTTACTGGCGGACTTGTGGGTTATTTTGCTTACGATTGTGCGCGTTACGTTGAGCCCCATCTGCGTGCGACTCAACCAAAAGATGTGATTGGCACACCGGATATTTTGTTAACGGTTTCTGACGAGGTGTTGGTGTTTGACAATCTTGCCGGAAAAATTATTTTAGTGATTCACGCCAATCCGGAAATTGATGATGCTTTCGCCAAAGCGGTTGCGCGACTCGATGAGTTGGAGCAAAAATTAAAAATCGAATTACCCAAAGCGCCTGCATTGGATTTATCCAGAGCTGGAAATAGTGAAGCGCAGTTTGTATCGCACACCGGCGAAGAAAATTTTTATAAAGCTGTAGATAAAATCAAAGATTACGTGCTTGCGGGCGACACAATGCAGGTTGTGGTCTCGCAACGTTTATCGATTGATTTTGAACAAGAGCCGATTAATTTGTATCGTGCCTTGCGTCATTTAAATCCATCTCCCTATATGTATTTTTTGGATTTAGGCGATCACCATGTTGTGGGTTCCAGCCCGGAAATTCTCGCGCGTTTGGAGGATGGCGAAGTGACTGTTCGCCCAATTGCCGGTACACGCCGTCGTGGTCACACCAAAGAAGAAGACAAAGCACTCGAAATTGAATTGGTGAATGATCCCAAAGAAATTGCCGAGCATTTAATGCTGATTGATTTGGGCCGCAACGATGTCGGTCGTGTAGCAGAAATTGGCAGTGTGAAACTCACCGACAAAATGGTGGTTGAGCGTTATTCGCACGTTATGCATATCACCTCCAATGTCACCGGAAAATTAAAATCCGGGTTGGATGCGATGGATGTTCTGCGTGCTGCATTGCCTGCAGGGACTTTATCCGGCGCGCCGAAAATTCGCGCGATGGAAATTATTGATGAATTGGAAACCGAAAAACGCGGCATCTATGGGGGTGCTGTGGGTTATATAGGTTGGAACGGCAATATGGATACGGCCATTGCAATTCGTACAGCCGTTATCAAAAACAAAAAACTTTATGTACAAGCCGGTGCCGGTGTAGTGGCCGACTCAATCCCTGCTCTTGAGTGGAAAGAAACCATGAATAAAGCGCGTGCAATTTTTAAAGCGGTGGACATGGTTAAAGGGGAAGCAAAATGATTTTAATGATTGATAACTACGATTCATTTACTTACAACCTGGTGCAATATTTGGGCGAATTGGGTGCAGATGTAAAAGTGGTGCGCAACGATGAAATCAGCGTGAGTGATATTGCAAAACTGTCGCCGGAAAAAATCGTGATTTCACCTGGCCCTTGCACACCCACTGAAGCGGGTATTTCTGTCGAAACTATCAAAACTTTCGCCGGAAAAATTCCGTTACTCGGTGTATGTTTGGGTCATCAAAGTATTGGTCAGGCATTTGGTGGTAATATTATTCGCGCGCCTTTTGTGATGCACGGTAAAACTTCTTTGGTCTATCACACTAACAAAGGCGTGTTTTCGGATATTAAAAATCCAGTACAGGTCACACGCTATCACTCATTGGTGATTGAAAAAGAAACCATTCCCGATTGTCTTGAAATTACCGCATGGACAAAAAATGAAGACGGCAGCATTGCCGAAATTATGGGCGTCAAACATAAAACTCTGGCGGTGGAAGGTGTGCAGTTTCACCCCGAGTCTATTTTGACCGAGCAAGGTCATGCGATGTTAAAAAATTTTTTAGAGGGAAAATAAATGAATATTAAGCAAGCTCTAAATCAATTGGTTAACCGAATCGATCTCTCAACGGATGAGATGATCGCGGTGATGCGCGAAATCATGACCGGGGGTGCAACACCGGCGCAAATCGGTGGTTTTTTAGTGGCGCTGCGTATGAAAGGCGAAACGATTGATGAAATTACCGGTGCTGCCAGTGTCATGCGCGAATTGGCGACGCCAGTAGCAATTGATTTGCCTTATTTGGTGGATACCTGTGGCACCGGTGGTGACGGTGCCAATTTGTTTAATGTCTCA
>CAMLRJ010000055.1 GCA_946482345.1 uncultured Cellvibrio sp. | reverse complement strand
CTTCCGCAATCAAACTGAAACCAATCATTAACAAAAAGCCCAAACACAACATCACAACAGTAGGGTGTTTATTGACGAATGCAGTTAATGATTTACTGGCGACAATCATCACGACCATCGCAATAATGACGGCGGCCATCATCACTTCAACATGGTCCACCATACCCACGGCAGTGATCACGGCATCGAGGGAAAATACGGCATCCAGCACTACAATTTGTGTCACCACAGCCCAAAATGCCGCATGAACTTTTGATGCGCGCGGTGCGTGAATTTTGCCTTCAAGACGCTCATGAATTTCAACGGTCGCTTTGACCAACAAAAAAATTCCACCGAACAATAAAATCAAATCACGGCCTGATAAATCTTCACCGAATATCGCAAATAAAGGCTCGGTTAATGCGACCAATTGTGAAATGCCCATCAACAATAACAAACGCATTCCCAGTGCCAAACCCAATCCTAAAATGCGTGCTTTGTCGCGTTGATGCGGAGGTAATTTGTTAGCGAGAATGGCAATGAAAATCAGATTGTCTATGCCCAGCACAATCTCTAAAACGATGAGTGTTAGCAATCCCAACCAAATGCCGGGATCCATAAAGAGTTCCACAATTAACCTCGATGATTAGAACCAGTTACCCAATAAAGCACTGGCAGTTTGAATACCGACCCAAATTAAACCTTGCAAATAAAAAACACTGAATACACTCAATGCCAATCCCAAAGCCACACAAGCTCCATCTCTTTCAATCAAACCCAAAGAAATTAATAACAGGCTGAAACCCGGCGGCAAATTTCCGAGAGGAATTGGCAGTATCAATAAAAATGCCATCAGCACACAGACGGCGGCAAGAAAGCGTTCAATATTACCTTTAACCAGCCACAACCAACGCGGTTTCAATAAGCGTTCAATTCGCGCTAGCCAGGGCATGGTTTTTTCGATCAGTTTTAAAAATCCTTCACGGGAAAAGTCGCGTCGGGAAATCCACTTGGGCAACCAAATCTGTTCATAGCCCAGCACCATTTGGCAGGCGATCAGCAATATAGGAAAGCCGGTCACCGCGGAAACACCGGGTATGCCGACAATAGGTAAAGAATTGGGAATGGCCAATACAAAAAGCATCAAACCAAACGAGCGTCGGCCAAGAGAATTTTTGATATCGCGAACAGAAACCCGCTCACCCTCAAATTGGCGAGCGAAATTTAAGAGAAGAGAAGACAAACTCACACTGTGCGCCGGTTTATTACCCGGCACAGGTTCAGAAGCAGTCATTAACTAACCAGCAGTAACCAAGGTCGGTCGATTCTACTGTAGATAAGGGAAAGGAGCCAGCCTTGCAGGATCCACAAAACTTAACGGTTCTGTTGCTTGTTTTTAATCATATGTGCCCCATTTATCCCAACGGAAAAGAAAATTGAAATCTCAAAGGGCAGAGTATGAATACAACACAGTTATTGAATCAATTATTGAAAGCCGGTTCGGATCTTTTGCAAAACAAGGGCTCACAATCCCCTGGTAATTGGCCGCCATCTTCTTCCCAGTCATCTGATAATTCTCCTCTGGGAAAATTATCGGGTTTGCTATCCGGTAAAGGCGGTGCTGCGATTGCGGGAGGTGCATTAGGCTTGTTGCTAGGCAGTAAACAGGGTCGCAAAATTGGTGGTGCAGTGTTGACTTATGGTGGCTTGGCCGCACTCGGCGCTATCGCATACAAAGCCTACAGTAATTGGCAAACCCAACAAAATTCATCCAATTCAACATTCCCGCAAACCATTGACCGATTGGCACCAGCAGAAGCGGAGCAACACAGTCGTGCAATATTGATCGCACTGATTGCTGCAGCAAAGGCCGATGGACACATTGATGATCGTGAACGTCAGTTAATTGATGGTGAAGTGGGCAAGCTCACACAGGATAATGAACTTCTCGGTTGGATTGATCAGGAGTTAAAAAAACCTTTGGATCCAACAGCCATAGCTGCTGTTGCCAGCACACCGGAAATGGCGGCAGAAATGTATTTGGCCAGCGTTTTGGTGATAGATGAAGAAAACTTTATGGAGCGCGCTTACCTGCAAGAGTTTGCCAAACAGTTACGTCTGGAACCAGCACTGCAAACAGAGCTGAATAATCAGGCGAAACAGGCCGTCGCAGCTTTGTAATTAGCGATCTGCTGTTGCAGGATCGTGCAATCTGTACGCATAACCAGTAAGCTAGCGGCCACTTTCGACAGCTGAACTTTGCTTATGGATGTTTCCCTTTTACTTGATGATCTCAACCCCGCGCAGCGTGAAGCAGTAATGGCACCTGCCGGGCACCAGTTGATTCTGGCAGGTGCGGGCAGCGGTAAAACCCGCGTATTGGTGCATCGCATTGCCTGGTTGATTCAGGTTGAACAAAAGTCGCCCTATTCCATTATGGCGGTGACTTTTACCAATAAAGCCGCCAGAGAAATGCGGCATCGTCTCGATGATTTATTTCAGCAAACCGGACAACCGGTTTCGATTCATCACATTTGGGTCGGGACTTTTCATGGATTGGCTCATCGTTTATTAAAAGCCCACTGGCAAGACGCCAACCTGCCGCAAAATTTTCAAATTCTCGACAGCGATGATCAATTGCGCTTGATCAAACGTGTTTATCAATCGTTGCAAATTGATGAAGACAAATGGCCGCCCAAACAAGCCCAGTGGTTTATCAACGAACAAAAAGATGAAGGGCGTCGCGCGAAACATATTCAGGAAACCTCAGACCCTTTTATTCGTACCATGCGCAAGATTTATCAAACCTACGAAGACGATTGTCAACGTGGCGGCATGGTGGATTTTGCTGAAATTTTATTGCGTGCACACGAGCTCTGGCTAAACAAACCGCATATTCTCGAACATTATCGCAATCGATTTAATTTTATTTTGGTGGATGAATTTCAGGATACCAATTCGGTGCAATATGCATGGTTGCGTGTGCTTGCAGGTAAAAGCAGTTTTGTTAGCGCAGTGGGCGATGACGATCAATCGATTTACGGCTGGCGCGGTGCAAAAATAGAAAATATTCGCCGCTTCAGTGATGACTTCTCTCCTTGTCAAATTATTCGGCTTGAACAGAATTACCGCTCCACAGGGAATATTTTACAAGCGGCCAATGCCGTCATCGCCAATAATATCGGCCGACTCGGAAAAGAATTGTGGACCGAAGGTGAAAAAGGTGAAGCCATTTCACTTTATGCCGCTTACAACGAACAGGATGAAGCGCGATTTATTGTTGAACGAATTCAGGCCTGGATTCGTCAGGGAAAACGCAAAAGTGAATGCGCTATTTTGTATAGATCCAATGCGCAATCACGTGCATTGGAAGAAGCGTTATTGCGTGAGGCCATTCCTTATCGCATTTATGGCGGCCAACGATTTTATGATCGCCTTGAAATTAAAAACGCGGTTGCTTATTTGCGCTTGCTGAATAACCCGCATGATGACGCAGCATTTGAACGCGTTATTAATGTGCCCACCCGTGGTATTGGCGACAAAACTCTCGAAGATATTCGCGTTGTTGCACGTAGCGAAAATATTTCATTATGGGCGGCTGCCGGACAACTTGTTCATCGTAAACATTTTGCAGCGCGCGCCAGCAATGCCATAGAAACTTTTATGCAGATGATATTGCAGTTGCAAAAAGATCTATGTGAACCCAACGAAGCTGACGAACTTCCGGCACTGGATTTTATTACCGAAACTGTGTTGGATAAAACCGGGTTATTGGTTTTTCATCAAAATGAAAAAGGTGAAAAGGGTCAGGCACGTGGCGAAAACTTGCAGGAATTAATTGCCGCCTGCCGTGTGTTTGAAGCGGAAGATGATTCGCCGATTTTGCAGCAATTTCTGGATACGGCCGCATTGGATGCAGGTGAAGCTCAGGCAGAAGAGTTTGAAGATGCTGTACAACTCATGACGTTGCATTCGGCAAAAGGACTGGAATTTCCCTTGGTGTTTTTAGCGGGCGTTGAAGAAGGTTTATTTCCACACAAAATGTCGATTGACGATCCGGACGGTATAGAAGAAGAGCGACGCCTCTGTTATGTCGGCATCACTCGTGCCATGCAAAAATTATTTATCACTTACGCCGAAACCCGTCGTCTGCATGGCAATGAAAGTTTTAATCGAATTTCACGTTTCGTAAAAGAAATTCCATCAGATTGTATTGATGAAGTACGATTGAAAACAGCCATTACTCGTCCGGTAAGTTTTCAAAAGAATAAACCCGCGGCTTTGCGAGATGAAGGTGAAGATACAGGATTTAAATTAGGGCAAAGAGTCAGCCATGTAACCTTTGGTGAAGGCGTTATTTTGCAATTTGAAGGCAAAGGCCCCAATTCAGTGGTTGAAGTGAAATTTGCCAAAATTGGCACCAAACGATTGGTTATGCAATACGCAAAATTACAGGCGATTTGATGTAGGTTGGGCAGTTATGCCCAACAGGATTTCAATCAAGAATAAATGTTGGGCATTGCTGCCCAACCTACAAACAATAAAGAGATTTTTAAATGAAAACAAAAATAAATTGGTATCCTTTGATCATCGTTTTATTACTGGCGATCATCGTTTTGTTATTTTCAATGTTGGCGATGAAAAAAATTGACCAACCTAAAGTGAATTCATCCGCACAAACCGAGCTAACCTCCACACAGGTTTATCATTGGAAAATGGTGACTTCATGGCCGAAGAACACGCCGGGATTGGGTGTCAGTGCTGAAAAAATTGCGCAGGTGATCAATGAAATGTCTGCGGGGCGTTTGCAAATTCACGTGTATGGTGCAGGTGAAATTGTCCCGGCATTTGGTGTGTTTGATGCGGTGTCATCCGGTAGTGCGCAAATGGGGCATAGTGGCGCTTATTTTTGGCGTGGAAAAATTCCAGCCGCACAATTTTTTACGTCCATTCCTTTTGGTATGAATGCGCAGGAAATGAATGGCTGGCTGCATTATGGTGGTGGTTTGGAATTGTGGCGTGAACTCTATGCGCCATTTAATTTGATTCCATTCGCGGGCGGTAATACCGGAGTACAAATGGCCGGTTGGTTTAATCGTGAAATTAATTCAGTTGCTGATTTAAAAGGATTAAAAATGCGCATTCCAGGATTGGCCGGAGAAGTGTTTAATGCAGCGGGAGGAACATCAGTGAATATTCCCGGCGGAGATTTATACACCTCATTACAAACCGGGTTGATCGACGCAGCTGAATGGGTTGGCCCGGAAAATGATTTGGCATTCGGTTTTCAACAGATTGCAAAATATTATTATTATCCCGGTTGGCATGAACCTGGCCCCACACTGGAATTAATCGTTAATAAACCTGCATTTGAATCCTTACCAAAAGATTTACAAGCCATTATCACTTACGCTACACGCGCAGTGAATCAGGACATGCTCGACAGCTACACCGATAAAAACAGTCGCTCACTGACAGAATTGCAGCATCAGGGAGTAGAGATTCGTAAATTACCTGATGATGTGCTGGCACAATTTTATAAAATTGCCCAGGAAGTCTATGAGCAGCAAGCCGCAGCTGACCCGCAAGTCAAAAAAGTGTATGACTCGTATAAACAGTTTATGCAAAAGTCCATGCCTTACCAAAAAATGTCAGAACAAACGTATTACGAAGTAAGGGAAAAGTTTTATCAGAAAGACGATACGCATTAATGTTCGATAGCCAATAAAAATTTAGCCCCGAAGGGCTAAATTTTTATTATTGATTAACGTCGGGTCGCCCAAACTTTGGCTTGCATAAAATAAATTGTAGTGACACCTTCAAAACCGGAATCGGTGCCGAATAAAATCCATATTTTTCCTTGGGCATCGGTGTAAGCAGAAAATCGTCCACGATCACTGCGTAAAGTTTTTTTCATGTAATTGGTGTCTGCATTACCGCATTCGCGATCATTGGCAAAATTACCTATGGCAATTGCGTCAGTGCCTCCCAAAGACTGATTGCCCTTATCAATATTCATTGAAAAACTATTGTTGCCGTTGTTGACGGATTTGGGTTCTATTTTTGTTGCGCCTGCTTTGATGGTGACTGATTCACCCGGTGCGCCGCCTATGCCGACACAATTTTTTTGTGCGTTGGTGGCAAAGACAACTTCGAAATCAAAATCGTAAAGGCGATTAGGTTCAAGGCCGTCGTAATTTTTGGTGATAAACATAAATACATCATCACTGCGATTATTGGAGCTCAACCGAAAAGCTTTCGCCGCCTCTACACTCAAACCGGTAGCTGAGCCGGTAATAGTTGGCAAGTAGCTGTGGCCAGATGCAAATTCATAGTCAGTCGTTTCTGTGACAGTGTAATCCGAGAAGCCCGCCTTCCATCCCTCAACATCAAGCGGTTTGTTGAAATCAACATAAAGTTGTTTGGTGTCGCTGTCTAACCTTATGACGTCTTCACCGCCGCAAGCGGTTAAGATAAAAACAAGGGGCAGGAATTGCAGGAAAGATTTCATGATAGATCCTCTGGTTTGAATATGGGATCAGCCTAAGGCACAGGTTGTTTTAAAACTGTAAGTGAAATGATCGGGGATGTAACAAAATGTAATGCAGATTTGTTGCTGAAAACACAAAAGCTTACAATCGACAACTCCGAAAATTGCTATATAGATTCTGTTGAAGCATTGTGTAGATGGTGAACCAAAATTAGTGCCCCATTTTTTAATATTTTTCGCGGGATGTTGTTGTTGCTTGCGGGCTGCAGCACACTAATTCTTGCGGATGAGCAGGACACGCAGCAATCTGCATGGCATTTCAGCCTGGGGGTTGGTGTTGGCACGCGAACCAATCCTGTTGAATATTCCAATAATCTTCCGATTTTTTTATTACCCCAAGTGGAATATTCCGGCGAGCGATTTTTTATTCAAAATCTGGACTTTGGTTTTGTCATCCAGGAAAGCAGTTCCCAACAGTTGAATTTGTTGCTCACCCCCAGTTACGACCAAATGTTTTTTGATCGCTGGAGCTCGGGTAATTTTTATGTTGAATCTTTTACTGACGCGGGGTTTTCTGGCACTCAGGTGTTGCCGCCGCCGGAAGTTACCGGGGGCAAGGATTTTTCCGACACGGAAAACTTGCGATTACATAAACGGCGCATGACGGCTTTGGCAGGAATTGAATACAATTTTTTTGCCGGGGATTTTGATATCCAGCTGCAATGGTTGAACGATATTCTGGATATACACCAGGGCAGTGAAATTCGTTTTTTGGCAGGCAAAAACTGGCGCCACAATCGTTGGTCTTTGCGCGCTTCGGTGGGTTTTGTTTGGCAAGACGAGAAAACCCTGAATTATTATTATGGATTAAACGAGAGTGAAACCTTGCCATCGGCAACTTATTATCCTGATGACGGTATTTCACCTTTACTGCGACTGGATTGGAATTATCGTTTGACCGAAAATTGGGATCTACGTTTATTCAGCAGTTATCGACAACTGGACGATGAAATCACCAGCAGCCCTATCATTAACGACAACAAAATAGTCACTCTGTTTATCGGAGGGACTTATCATTTTTAATCGGATCATCGTTTTTTATCTATTATTGCTTGGTGGCTTATTCAAAGCAGCCTTTGCCGACACGCAAACAAAACCTCATATTGCATTTTCAATAAAACCGGGGTTATGTGTGTTGAATAATGCTGAAACAGAATGTCGTGACCAGTTGCGTGTTCACTGGAAATCCAGTCGCTATTATTCATTGTGTTTGTATCAGCAAGCACAACAGAAATTTATTTACTGTTGGCCATTAGCGCGTGAAGGTGAGTATCAATTTTCATTTGCGGCCAGTGAAACTACAATTTTTGAATTGCGTGAACCCGATAGTCCAACGATATTGGTGACAAAAGCGTTTAAAATTTTAAAGGATCACAACACTGGCCGTCATCGACGGCGCAACCCCTGGAGCTTTTTCTGATGACTTATAACAATCTGATTTTAGTCGTTGAAGACGATCGTCGGCTTGCGCAGCTGGTGAAAGATTTTCTGGAAATGAATGACTTTAAAGTATTTATTGAGGAGCAGGGAAATCGGGTGCTCAGGCAAGCACAGAATCTAAATCCGGCATTGATTGTGTTGGATTTGATGTTGCCGGGTAAAGATGGTTTAACACTTTGCAAAGAACTTCGCCCTGATTTTAAAGGGCCTATTTTAATGTTAACTGCACGTGATTCAGATGCTGATCAAGTGTTGGGTTTTGAATACGGCGCCGATGATTATGTGATTAAACCGGTTGAACCACGCATTTTATTGGCGCGTATTCGCGCTTTAATGCGGCGTTATTATCAGCAAGACCCTCGCGAGCAAGAAGCGCTGGTGTTTGGAAAATTACACATTCAACCCAACTCCAGAAAAGTCACGCTCAATCAAGAAGACATTCTGCTGTCGAGCCATGAATATGATTTGCTGTTGTCATTGGCTGCCCAGGCAGGGCAAATTCTCAGTCGGGAATTTTTGTTCAATCATATTTACAATCGAGAATATGATGGTCTGGATCGGACCATCGATGTTCGCATTTCGCAGTTACGGAAAAAATTAAACGATAACCCGGAAAATCCAACTCGCATTAAAACGATTTGGGGGAAAGGTTATTTGTTCATCGCAGATGCCTGGAATTAACATTGAACCGTGCATTTATTTCACTTTATTTATTTTTGGTTATTTCGATTGTAGTGATTGGTTGGGGGCTGAATCACTTGTGGGACAGTCTGTCTCCAAAACAAGAAACATCGGATGAAATCAAAGCGCTCATTTTTATTGTTGAAAAAGAATTGGCAGAAACAGAACAAGTTTCAATATCAATTCAGGAAATCCTTACAGCACATCATCTGAACGTTGAAATATTGTCACTTGACGATATAGCCAAATCCAATGCCATGCAGCAATTAAGCAAAGGCGATATTGTGGCCGTCAATACTGACAATCAATTGGTTTGGTACAAACGCATTGCAAATTCCAATCAAGTAATCAGTTTGATTAAACATCTTGATGCCCGACATGATTCCAGTTTGTATAACATCATGTTGTTGCTATTTTATCTGGCCTTGGCCTTGGTTATTTATCTCTGGGTGTGGCCGCTTTCGCGCGATGCAAAAAAATTGGAACAACAAACGCAATTTTTAGGTAAAGATCAGGTGCCTGAAGAATTGACTTTGTCAACAACATCGACGCTTTATCCACTCGCGCGCTCTTTTAATAATATGAGCCGTAGATTACAAGAGTTGATTGCATCCCATCACGATATGACCAATGCAGTTTCACATGAGTTGCGTACACCGCTGGCGCGAATGAAATTTGCACTGGCGATGGTCGATCTCGAAAAACTGGATGAAAAAAGTAAACAACATATAGCCAGTCTCGAAATGGATATCAGCGATATGGAATCCTTGATCAATTCTTTATTGGTCTACGCCGGATTCGAACAGCAAACACAACAGTTGTCGCTCACACAGGGATGCATAGGTGATTTGCTGGAGCATATCGAACACAATTTTCATCGTTCATTACTGACGCAAAAACTGCAGTTACAAATTCAGGACAAAAGCGAACAAGAACCTTTCTGTTGTGAGTGGAAATTAATCGAAACGGCATTACAGAATTTACTCAGTAATGCAGCTCGTTTTGCTGTTAAAACAGTAAGACTAAGCGCATGCACAACATCTGAAGATTATTTGTTGATAGTGGAAGATGACGGCCCCGGTATTCCCGCCGAATCCAGACAGCGTGTTACAGAATCTTTTGTTCGCCTTTATGACGAACACCAATCCGGCAGTGGTTTTGGTTTGGGTCTGGCAATTGTGAAACGCATTATGCAATGGCATAAGGGCGGGTTGGTTATAAAGGAATCGATAGAACTGGGCGGCGCCAAGCTAATTCTCCATTGGCCAAAACTATCGGATAGCTACCAAAAGTAACAGATACAATCAAAACTAATCAAAGGTAGAAATCACAATAATCTTGAGTGTAGTATCTGCCCTGCCAGGAAGGTAAAAAAATAGAAGTACCAATATAAAGATGCTTCAATGGCAATACAAAATCCGCAATTGTTTTTTCCGGTCAAACCAAAATCACCACTGGTTTCGGTGGTGCATTAGCAAAAATTTGGCGAGAGACCTACATTAGAATAATGACAAAATCTTCTGTACTTTGCCGGTAGTTACCGGTTTCAACTTCAGTAGTATTTATCAGCGCATTATTTTTATTACCCGGTTTCTTACCGCACACACATAACGCAAGGTGATTCAGCCCGCTGATCCCAATGATTGGGCTTTGATGTAGTTTTTATAATTCCAAGTAGCAAAAGAGAGGGTTCCATGTATAAAAAGCGTCTATTACCACTATGTATTGCACTGACAATTGCCGGTCAATTACAAGCACAGAATGAAACTGAAACCGAAACCGATGAAATTATTGTTACCGGTGTACGCAGTGCAGAACTAAATGCGCGTGAAGTGGAACGCTCCAAAAATATTTTCAGTTCAGTGATTTCGCAAGATGATGCAGGAAAATTTGCTGACCAAAATGTTGCTGAATCCTTACAACGCTTACCTGGCATTACCTTGCAAAAATCTGAAGGTGAGGGGCAATTCGTGACTGTTCGTGGCTTGGGGCCAGACTTTGTCAATGTCAGCATGAATGGTAACGAATTAGCATCCTCCAGCTCTGACACACGAGCATTTGCTTTGGATGCCGTTCCCTCGGACATGTTGAGCTCAATAGAGGTTTTCAAATCTTTAACACCGGATATGGATTTAAATTCTATCGGTGGTACGGTCAACGTAAAAACCTTGAATGCATTTGATCGTAAAAAAGACAGTCTACGCATGAGTGGGCAAGTATCCGAGCAACAATATAACGGTGATGCATCACCCAAAATATCAGTACAAGGTAGTAATTTATTTGCAGATCAAACAATTGGTATTGGCTATTCCCTGTCTTATGAAAAACGTGGAACAGATGGTTATTTAAATCAACATCATGCAGAGCAAGATTTAACTTATCGCCAGCAAAATCATGGTGGTTTGTCGGGGCCTACAGGCGAGAGGTTGCTTACGCCGTGGCAATTTGAAGCACGCGAAGAACAGGCGGAAAGAACCCGTATTGCTGCGTCTGTAGATTTAGGCTGGCGCCCAAATGAGAACAGCGATTATTTCCTACGTTATGCCCGTACTTCTATGGAGGATCTGGATATAGCATTACGTGAATATTATCGTTTTGATACGGCTCTTACCCTTGAAAGAGAAGTTCCTTATATAGATGCAGCCTCCAACACATTTGGCGTTACTGACGCTGAATTGCAGCATCAATTTTTCATTCAAAAAGGTGAAGCCGTTACCGATGCTTTTGATATAGGCGGCGAAAATAAATTTGCTGATGAAAGCTGGACGCTGGACTACAAATATTCGAATTCCGTCGGCGACTTTTCCAAACCTGATGGCCGTCGAGTGCAATTTCGTATACAGGATTTACCAATGCTTGGCCGTGCAGGTGAAGATTATATTGCAGCACAAATTATTTCACCGGCTGAAATGGCAGTACTTGCTGGAACCACAACCAATAATTTGGTGAATACATGTGGTTTTTTCTTGATGGATACTACTCAGCGCAAACAGGGTGGAATGACATATGACAA
>CAMLRJ010000054.1 GCA_946482345.1 uncultured Cellvibrio sp. | reverse complement strand
TTTTAACCAAATGCAAAGTCACGCCCAACATACGAGCCAAACCTGCAATGGTGATAATTTCCAAAGAAGATCCACTGACCGAATCAGTCCAGAATTTGGGAGGCAAACTGCATCGCACCCAGGTATCTGTACTTTCCAGATCAGGATCCTGTTCAATAGACCACAATCTCACAGGCAGTGATTGACTATCGATTGCATAAGGACCGCCACAACCATTCATAGTGACACTGGATGTTTTAGCGGGGTTCGCATCGGTAATCAATTTATTTATTTTGCTGGGAATATATCCCGACACCGCATTATAAGAATACATCTCTTCCGGTTTTCGCATCACCAAAGATTGATCCAAATAACAATCTGTGCCTGAATAACAAATTGTAAACGTGCTCATTAATTTCTCCAATTGTTAGGCCCGTTAAGGCAATCAAATATCAACATTATTAATCGTTTAAATAAAATTAAACTCGTGTAGGCATTCACAGAGGGCAAAAGCTGTACCATCCAGAATCGATTGCAGACACTCACAATAAAAATCCTGTGGTAATTTAATAAATAACGGTAATCATGGGCCTGACAGCTAAATCTTTAAAATAAAATTAGAGATTATTTAAATAAATTTCGGGATCAATCAGTTTTTTTATTTTAAAAATGGCCATTTCTGTCCATCACGAAAATCAAAACGACCGAAACACTCCGACGCTTACGAGTAGATCACACCCGATAGTGTGTCTACTCATAAGCTTAGGTTTCGACAAAATGAATATCAGGTACTTTTTATATCGGCCTTCATATCCAGGCCATCCCTTGCACAACGTGGACTAACACCAAACTCTTGTTTATATACACGTGAAAAATTTGCGGGGTCACTAAATCCCAGCTGATAGGCAATCGTTTGAATATTGGTTGCGCTGGATGCTATGTGTTTACGCGCCAAGTCCAGTCTTTGTTGTTTAAGCCAGGCAAACACACCGCATTGATAAACACTTTTAAATGCAATCGCCAAACTATTACGATTAGTGCCTAATTTTCTGGCCAGATCGGTTAGTGTATGATTCTCACCTATATGCTGAAGCAAATAGGTGGCGCAGTTTTCAGCCAACTTAATGTGACGTGAATTTTGTTTTGGTGTTTCTATTTCTTTAACTTTTGATAAATTATTTTTTAACGAAATTTGATACCGAAGTGATACCAAAAATCTGAAATTAAATTGTTTTTCTAGGATAGGATAATAGAGGTACTCATCAAAATAATTTTTATACACTATATCCAGTGAATGTTGATTATGATTTATTAATGCGAAGAAAGGGACGTTAAATTGACTTAGCACAGAATGTTGTCGTGTTACAGTGATTTCAACGCTGGTACAGTCTACGACTATAGCTATTGCTTTTTGCAGTTTGCGAAATCAATCTCCTGCTCTGCAACACTCAATACTTTCCAACCACAAAAACCACAATACAAAGCCAATTCCGCATGATGGCTTATGTCGTTGCCAATATAAACTACATAATTACTCATATTTTGCTCCTGATGGATTTACTTTTAGTTAAAAAACTCCTGTTTGAAATATTCATTCCAATGAATTCACACTCAGCTCATGTGATTTCACCATGGGCTTGAAAATTCAGAAGTGAATATTCTGAATTTAAAATAAGGGGATAGATTTTTAACTATAAGAACAAATTTGGCAGTGACTTATTAACTATATAATTATTGTAAAATTATCAACGACCTGTAACGATCAGAAGAATTTAACGCCACGCACTGTCTTTTATTATGTCTTTCGATTTTATAATAAAAATTAAACATCTTTAATAAAAAAAACCAAATGGATAAAAATTTATCACTATTACTACGACAACAGTAATCCCACTGTTAAAAATTTTGTAGCTACACCCGCGCAACTATTAATGCGCCAAAAACGCACCGCAATCCGCTTGATTGGTTTGCGGTGATAATCTCTGCTATACCTCATAGATGAATAGACTCACAACATCCCGACATATCATTCTTGCGGCCCTGGTTGCAGGCTGCGGCACAGCATCGGCCCAGGATTTACTTTCTTTGCCACTGGAAGAGCTGTTGCAATTGGAAGTCAGTACACGACAACCTTACAGAGGTGACGTGCCTCTGGATGCGCTTCCACAAGCAGTAGAAATTTTGACAGACAAGTTCGTGCAAAATTTGGGTATTTCTACATTTCAAGGCGCTCTGGATTTTGCCAGTGATGTTGTGCGGCAAAACAGTTTTGGTAATACCTGGAATAGTTTTGCCATTCGCGGATTTGCGGGTGACGAAAATTTACCCGGCGGATATTTCGTCAATGGCTTCAGTGCCGGACGTGGATTCAGTGGTTTACGCGACACTTCCAATATTCAGGAAATTGAAGTATTAAAAGGCGCAGGCGCCGCATTTTATGGGCGCAGTGAACCGGGTGGCACTATCAACATAATCACCAAAAAACCAAAATTTGTAGCAGATGGATATCTACAAACGTCCATGGCCAGTGAAGATACTTATCGATTGGAAGGCGATTATACCTCTGCCGCCACAACCAGCCTCGCGTTGCGAATCAATGGCGCCTATGAAGAGGGCGATAGTTTTCGCGATACCATAGAAACCGAAAAACTTAGCTTGAATCCTTCTTTATTATTTCGATTTTCCGAACATTCACATTTGACTTATGAAATGGAAATTCTGGATCAGAAGTTGCCTTTTGATCGCGGTGTTGTTGTTTCAGGTAATGATTTTAAAGCGGTTTCAATTAATCGTTTTTATGGTGAACCGGATGACGGCCCCATCAAAATTGCGGCGATTGGACATCAGTTGACCTATGAGCAGAGCCTTGGTACGCAATGGAATTTACTAACAGGATTAGGTTATCGAAACTCTTCTCTCGATGGTTATTCAACAGAACCGGAATTATCCGTTAGCCGACAATTATTTTTTACGAATGGCAACACATTAAATCGCCTGCGCCGTTATCGCGATTTTGATGCTACTGATTTATCCGCGAGACTCGAACTGAGTGGAGAATTTCAACTGGGAGGATGGGCAAATCATTTGCTACTTGGTATTGATAATTATCATTACGAACTCTCCCAGATTCAAAATATCTGGCGCGTCACACCCGGCGATACAACTTACTCAGTGAACCTGCAAACACCTATCTACGGTCAAACCCCTCCGGAGTTACAACCATTTTGGAACCGGCAAGAACAACAAAGCTCGACAGGTGTATATCTGCAAGATCTGATTGATATTAATGAGGATTGGAAACTGTTGGCAGGATTTCGATACGACAAACTCAGTCGCAATGTTGATAATTTTCTTGGCAATTCATCAACACATCAATCACACAACAAAACGTCTCCCCGTTTAGGTGTGTTATACGAAACATCAAAATTTTCTTCTCTTTATGTTAATTATTCTGAAGGTTTTCGCCCCAATTCGGGTGCAGATTGGTCAGGAGATGCGTTTGATCCCGAGAACAGTGGATCCTATGAAATAGGTGGCCACTTTAGTTCCCGCAACAATACTCTTAACAGTTCATTCGCATTTTTCAGAGCAAAAAAATCCAATATTTTAACAGCAGATCCAATACACGCAGGTTATTCATCGACTCTGGGTGAAGCAGAAAGTCAGGGTTTCGAATTTAATATTGATAAGGCACTGAGTGACGACATCAACATTTCTTTTGCTTACGCTTTTGTTGACGCACAAACATCTAACGATATGACAAATCCGGATTGGGACGTAGATATTCCCAAAGGCAGCCGATTGATTAACATCCCCAAACACAAAGCCATTCTCACATTTCAAAACGATTTACATATTTTAAAACACAACAGCAGCGCAGGTTTTGCGATTATTTATGTAGGCGATCGATTGGGAGAAACTCGAGCACCCGATTACATATTGCCAAGCTACACAGACGTACGATTATTTAGCACAGTGGATATCACCAATAAATTTCAACTACATTTAACAATCGACAATCTATTCAATCAGGAATATTTCGTAAATTCCTATTCCGCACTTTGGACTCAACCGGGTAATTCACGCACTATTCGGTTGGGTTTGAGGTATTCGATTTGATTCAATACAGCATCGATTTAAAATTATCTGAAGATCAATGGGGTCAGACTCCATTGATTTTAAATTTATCCGATTTTCTGTCGCCGCCCCGAGCACGGGGAGCACTGACACGACCGGTTTTCTTTTCAATTTGTGCTTTAAATCTATCACTGCCCAACACCCAGGATTTATTCGTTGACTCGCGAATATCTTCCAAGGTTTTCTCACTGATGCGCGTTTTAATCAATGCGCGATATGCAGCCTGTCGTTTTATTGGATTTGAATCCAATAATAAATATTCTTTATGTGGTGTCACCAATTCCCTTACATCTTCTTTACCCAGCGCATTGATTGCATAACTTGACCAAGGATATTCACCAGGGTGAGCCACCATCGCGGCTCGAACTGGATTTAATTCAATATATCGATAACAGCTTAATAAATAGTGCTCACTATCAATTACCGTTGCTTTGTAACGCCCTTCAAATAAAGTGCCAGTACGCTCATAAGTAAAATTAAAATATTGAACATAATAGCGCCCAATCATTTGCAAGGCTTTGCTCAATCCGTCTTGCGTGTGTGGCGTTATGAGCAAATGCACGTGGTTTGTCATTAGCACGTAAGAGTGCAAATCACACTGATGTTTGTCGCAGGCTTGTTTGAGCTTTTCTAAATAGAATTGATAGTCAGCCTCAGCATAAAAAATCGCCTCACGATTATTGCCACGTACGATGACATGCTGAGGCTGACCTGGAATAACAAAACGAGGTAAACGCGCCATAAAACTCTCCTTGATTAAGATGGCTTAGGGTAAAACATTAAAACTTAAAATCAATGGAGTCTGACCCCATTGATCCGAATCAATTGCCCGCATCGCACCATCCAATTAGCCAGTGTCGTTCGATCCAACTCAACACCAATACGTTTAAAGATTTCGGTTTGGCGATACAGCGGTAATGCATCTTGATATTTTTGTACTGTAACACTCGCCAACAAACCCGGTGATGCCATGCTTTTGGGAATCGGCTGTACCGGTTTTTTAGCGGTTGTCATATGGCTTTGGCAACAAGGGCAGGCATAGGTCAAACACTTGTGGTGTAACACTTGAATCTGAGCGGGAATCACATCCAGCTGTTCGTGTGACTCAAAACCGATTTGTTTTAACCGGGTGCCATCATGCGGACAGACTTTCTGGTCTTCCGGTAGGTCATGAATAATTTCAGTCCGTGGCAGATCAGCTGGAATCGATTCACGGTGTTTTTTGCGTGGATGTGCAGTAACCCTAACGGTTTGGTCTTGTTGAGTTGGTTCAACCTCGGCACTCACAGAAGCGTCTTCATCAACTTCTGCCTCAACAAACAAATCGGCTTGAATGGCTTCCAGCTTTTCACTGGAGGCGCCAAATTGTTTTTGGTTTAACGAACGGATGTAATCTTCGAGGCGTTGGATGTAGTTGTTTTTATCAGAGATGACTTTTTTGTTTTCTGAAATAATTTCTTTCAGCTTGTTATTTTCTTGAATAATGTCATCGGTATTTTGCATAAATGGATTTTACCAAAAACAGAATTCATGCAACAGAAAATAATGGTTTTCATTAAAATAAATTCGTAAAAATAGATTCTGTATGCGGGGTTAGTTTTTCAATATCCAATCCTCGTAATAACCAGTCGAACTGTTCATCGGTCAGTGATAAAACCGAATCCCCCTTACTCGGCCATTTGAATTTGTTCTTCTCCAGACGTTTGTACCACAAGGCAAACCCGGTTTTATCCCAGTACAGAATCTTGATCTTGTTGCGCGAGCGATTGCCAAATACAAACAGGGAACCGGAAAATACATCCAACTCCATCACTTCACTGACGCGAATGCTCAAACCATTGATCGACTGGCGAAAATCCACCGGGTCGCGATGCACATAAACCGAAACCGATTCCCAGCGAATCATGACAACGCCTTGAGCAGTTGCGAGAGCCAAACGACATCAGGCACACTCTCGAAGTGCAACACGCAAGAACCCAACCGGCATTGCATACCGATTTTATTGTCAGGCAAAGCGATTTTACTTTTTAAAGACGAAGGCTTTACCACACGAACAAAGGATTCTGTTGAGGGTAGCAATTGTTGTTTGCGCAGGCTGAAATATTTATCGCACAGCCCTTGTTGTTTGCAAAATTCAGCGGCGGATAAACCGCTTTGCATTTGTGATTGAAACAGCGATAACCATTGTTCTTTGTTGCGACGAATCATAGAAGCCTCCGGTATTTATTGGGAGGCTTGAGGTTAATCAATTTTACGAGCGGTTGTTAGGTGGGGTTAATTTGGCGCTTACGTTGTTGGTAGAAAAAACTGGCTCTTCAGTGCCACTCAAAAAGGCGCAACATCCAGTGCAAATTTATACAGTTTGATTGAAACAGCCAAAGCCAACGGTCTTGAGCCTTATGCTTATTTGAAGAAAATCTTTACTGATTTACCCAATGCAAAATCCGTAGACGATATTGAAAACTGTTTGCCGTGGAATTGTGATTTAAAAAAATAATAAAGAGAAAAAATGAAAAAAGGGAGTCGCGTCCTGCCAACTCCCGCATCCTGCAGTTCAATGTCATCGTGACATGATCGACTCCTGTCTTTATCCCTACAGTTCAACATCCATTTCATCGTTTCATCCTGAAACGTTTTTCCGTTAACCAGAACATCCTGTTTTGGTTTCCGTCCTTGTGTTTGTCATTTTAGCGATGGACATTTTCAGCGCCAGTGGCAAACTTCGGAATCTGCTGTGCGATTTGGCTTACAAAGGCAAGGGTGGGGTTTATTTGGCGCTTACGTTGCTTGCGCAACAAATTTTCGTAATTGATCGTGATTCAAATTATCGAAAAATCCTTTGATATCCAAATCAATTATCCAAGTATATTTCCAGCAATTTCTTTTCGCCGCTTGCACCGCTTGATGCGCACTGCGTTTGGGTCGATAACCGTAGGATGATGAATGAAATTTGTGATCCCATTCCGACTCCAACGACACCTTAACCACCATCTGTGCAACACGATCTGCCACTGTGGGAATTCCCAGTGCTCGCGTTTTTCCATCCGACTTCGCAATATCCACTCGCTTAACGGGTGGCGCCATGTAACTGCCTGAACTCATTCGATTCCAGAGTTTATACAACTCATTCTGCAAATTATTTTCAAACAACTCAATGCTGACATTGTCCGCACCAGCAACACCACGATTCGCTTTTACTTTCAGCCAAGCGTCATACACTAACCGCTTCGATATACTGTAACTGTGCATTAATTGTTGAATCCTACCTTGCGGTTGTTGGTTCAATTACTGCTGAATAACATCGCCCCTTCGCTCCATTGTCATTACAACAACTTCGTCACTACTACGAACGATTCCGTCACTGTGCGCTGCATCGATACTCTCACCTTACGGGGTTGCCGCTTTCGGTTTCTCTCTTCACATCAGCACGACAGTTTCCCGAGTTCCTCACAAAAGCCTGTCAAAAATTCACGCCCTCTATACGCCGGTTGCCATCGAGTCAGTAAGCAGCTTTCTACTCGACTTTTTTCTTGGGGAGGGTCAGGTTCCCTCAATTTCGACAACAGATAAATCAATTCTCGACGCTTCATCAAAGGTTCACTTGCGTTCGTCTCTTCTTGTCTCACCTGCCGAATTTAATTCGACTTTTCTTCAACGCTCACGACAATGACTCTTAACCAATGCCGCTTGAAGTGGTTTGCATTCTCTTACTGCAAAGCGAATGCGGTGGGCCTTCCACCATCTTTTGCAAAGTTACGCAAAATCTAATTGTGCTTCGCACAATCTATTTTGCTCTCGGCGCACCTGACCCCTTGATCTAAATTAGCTAAAAGCGGATACACTTACCCCTACATCTAACAAGCTTCTAAATTCGGCTTCGCTATTTATATGCTGCCAACCACCACCTTGAGAATTACTTTCCATCGACTTTGCAATTCGCCCCAAGACAAACTGATTACCTACAGCTACTACCATGGTACACATATTTGAATCTCGTAGCGTAACCGTAGCAATACCATCTAGAGCCACAACATCCGCTATAAACTTCTCAAACAAACCTTGATTTAGTAGCTTTTCATCTATTACACCCATTGCATTTCGTTTAACCAAGAGATCCTTCAATGGTTTAGCAATATCATTTGACGGCAAAGGAGTCCCAGTAGGAAGAAAGAATATAGCGCTATCAATACCAAACAGATTGCGATTGATTATGGCAGCGAATGCATCAATGGCTCCATCTGCGATTTGAGCAATATCTGAGTACAATTTGCCTCCGTTTTCATCTAACGAGTCATGTTTAGATAAAACGTCCCCCTTCACAATTGACCAATGCCCAAAGGATCTCTTCAACTCAAGGATTTTGGTGCTTCCAACACCACCAGAGAATGCAAGCCAGAATAATCCTACAAAAGAATTAAATGTTGAAACTATAAACCTTAAGAATCGAGACAAATCGGTTCCTTTCTCAGCACAAAACCAAAGAGCCGAGCAATCATCCGCTATCTTTAGATCTTGCGAAGAATTTAATGCTTTACAACCTTTATCAAAATACGTCGTAATCATAATTTTAATAGCTTATATGGTTAGTTGATTGACCGTGGTAATGAGGCCGCTCATAAGTATTGGTATCAGTAAAAGTGTGCCCATTATTATGGTGGATAATTTCGACTGGCTTACCATTCACATCTCTAGTTTTGATAACCTCACTCGGTTCACCATTTGGTCCCTTTAAATTATCATTCGGCCCATAGACTTTCTTCCTAGTAAAGTTATTAGCTTGAGAAGTTGGAACATTGTTCTCTCTGAAGGCCTGCCTGCGCGCAGCTCTTTCACTCGGAGCAGTTACGTCATCGGCATTCTGAGATCTCCTATTTGGAACATCAACCGTATCACTTGCATTCGTAATATCCGACGTCCTATTCTCATCCGTTTTATTTTCATCACTTTTTTTCTTACTTTTTCCTTTCACACCAGTTGCTAACAAAATCGCAGTCACAACAATTGTTGTAGCATTTACACTGCCCCCTGCGCATCCATTACACACTGTTTTCTCTGCATATTCCGTCAACGCTTGAGAATCAGCTTCTGCGAGGCTCTCCAAACCTTCACGATCAGTTTCAACTCCCATGCTGTCTGCTATTGCATACATCAATGGATCATATTCGGATCCAGGCACGTAAACTAAACTCGCTGCTCTACGCACTGCCGCCCCGGTTGGAAACGGCTTAGTCTCCTTCGCTGCCTCAGTCTTCTTTGCCTGCGAATTATCAACAGCATTACTACTTGGCAGAACAGCAGGTAGTGGCAAAGCAAGTGAGGCTATTGAACCTGAGCTAAAACTATTTTGAGCAGCCCCCTCGACACCAAGATGCTCTACAGTTATTTGCGTCTTGGGAGTTTTCGCATAACCCCCATACATCATGCCCAAAAGTGACTCACCGACATCAGCCTTAAAGCTCAAGCACCACCCACTACACTCCTGCACTGTGACAAACCCACTGGGATCAGTCGCATTCAACGGGTTATTCCAAACATAGCTGTAACGATTCAAACTCTGCACACGCAGTGGATCTTGAATAATCGGATCCGCTTGCACAAAGCGCCCTAATGTACCGTCATAAATACGGCCATTCATATGGATCAAACCTACTTCAGCCAATTGTTCGTGGCCAGTGAAACCACGAGTGGTAATCGGTTTATTGGCGATAATAAAATGTGAGTTGTCTTCAATCCATTTTTTTACTCCAGCATCAGTAATTATTTTTCGTGATTTGCCCCATGGATCAAAATAGTCACTTTGTTCTACAGCACCAATTTCATCAGTGATCAAGCTCAAACTGCCCAAATGATCTTTAAGCAAATAACGTTGGGCTTCGCTTTGTAAGACACCACTTGAATTGACTTTTTGAGTAATTAAACCCACACCAGCGATATTACGTTTCCATTCAATTGTGCCATCAAAGTAATAAACTTTTTCAACGGTACCCAAATAAAGCGTAGTAGTAATTTGATTTGTTGATGAGGTATCAATACGTTTGTAACGCGCTCGACTCGGGCCATAACTGAATGCTGTTTTGTGACCAGATTTACTAATTTGGCTTGGCAAATCATAACTGGTGTAGGTCATGTTTCTACCGGAAGAATCCGTCAGCATGTTGCCGTTTTTGTCGTAGGTGTAATTGGTAGTCCCTGCACGACAAAGTGCGTGAGGGCCTGCATTGGTACCAGTACCACAAGCGCTACCGTACAAATAATTTCCCACACCGGTTTTATCGGTAATGTTGTCGATATTGTTGTAATTGGCGGTTTCACTTGCAATCAGGTCACCTGAGCTCACCCAGGTTCTCAGACGATTCAAACTGTCATAACTGAAGGATTCATGGATGTTGCGACCAACTGAAGCACCTGCTGATCCAGTTTCTTCTCGCCAATTCAAATTACCCAGCTCATCCCAGTCCAGATCAATATACTGTAACGGCAAATTAACAAATGTACGATCAGCCCTTAACCTTTTTGTTAAACCATTTTCGGGGTAATAGTCAGCACCCTGTGTAACGCCATTACCAAATTCTGCACTGGTTACATTGCCGCGGGCGTCCATGCTATTGACTTTGTAATAGGTTCGTTGAATGCCATTGGTCAGGAAGGCATCCTTCACTGATTCCAGATAACCCTGTGCGTTATAAATATTTTTCACACCATTGCTGGTAAAGGTTTGGCTGATGCGTGCAGCATCAAAAGTGATATCCACTCGGCCATATTGGTCGTAGAGAACTTTTTCATAATGGCTGCCAACAGCGTTATTGTGGCCGGGCATAGTGGTGGTTGTACTGGATACTCGCCCCAAAGAATCGTAATTGAAACTTTGTTGATACTGCGCTGAACCACCGACTGTGGTGCTATCGAATGTGTTGGCTAACTGGCCCCAACCATTGGTCGCTGTGTCATATGTCCACTGTGAATATTTATCGATGCTGCCTGTTGGGTTCGCACAAGTACCGCCTGCCATCCTGTCTGTACGGCTGAACAATCGACCCGCTATGTCATAACGTTGCACACTGATTTGCCCCTTGCCATCCATTTGGCAAGTGATATCACCAAAGCTGTTGTATTGGTAAACATAAGTGCCTTTGTCAGGGTCAGTCATACCAGTCTTGCGATCACGCAAATCATAAGTCACTGTTGTGGTATTACCTGCGGGGTCTTTCATTTCACGCATATTGCCGCGTGAGTCGTAAGCAAATTTGGTCAAACCGGAATTGGGATCAACCACTTCAATAATTTGCCCAGCCAAATCACGTTTTTCTGTGCGGATCTGACCCTTGGGATTGGTGATTTTAACTTCTAGATTGTTGTAGGCCGTTGCAGTCGTTACATAACTGCTTTTATAAGGCGTACGTGTTTCTGTCACTCGCCCCAATATGTCATAGGATTGTGACGTCCAGTAGCGTTCACTGGAGCCCTGGAAATAAGGGGCACTGGTATGAAGAACCCTTCCAAGCTTGTCGTATTCCGTATCAACCAGACTCCAACTATTACCATCAAACCCTATAGCACCAGTACGACG
>CAMLRJ010000053.1 GCA_946482345.1 uncultured Cellvibrio sp. | reverse complement strand
AGACTCTTTTATCGATACCAACCCTCAGTATCAACATGGGCACCCTTCAATTCAATATGGGGGCTTGCCCGCAATATTTCTGTCGAATGCAGCATATTTTGGGCTATCCTTTCTGGTAATCAAACCCAAGATTCTGCATCATGATGTCTCGCCAGTGTTCAATGGCGCTAACTTTAACAAAACGTCATTTAGGTATGTTGATGAGATTGTTTCCCCGATTAATGTTAATCCTGCCTCTGGTTTTTTCAGGGTTTGGTTTACATGCAGAAGAGCAATTAACAGAGCCCGACCAAAAAAATGAACAGGTTGAGTTGGTTATTATCGACCCTTACATTGAAGTGCATTCTGGCCCGGGACGCGGGTATCCAATATTTTATGTGGGTGAGTGGGGCGAGAAAGTAACCTTGCTGACACGTCGTCCTGATTGGTACGAAGTCAAATTACAAAATGGCAAAGTGGGTTGGACCCATGCATCACAAATATCACGCACAATTCAAACAACAGGCGAGCCGGCGGATTTGCCGACAGTCTCATATGGTGATTATTTAAAAGACAGATGGCGAGTTGGTTTTTCTGTGGGTGGATTTACCAAGGGTGAGTTGGAGTCGAGTGAATTATTCAGTTTTACACTTGGCTACAGGCCACTGGGTTGGTTAGGGCTTGAGGGTGAATACGGAGAATTTTATGGTTCCGATATTCAAGGAAATTTCCGCAGCTTTAACGCGATTATCGAGCCATTTTCAGAATGGAAAATGTCACCGATTTTATTGTTAGGCAAAGGAGTTATGGCAATCGAAACACAACCGAAGCTGGTTCCGCTGGACATCGAAGATTCGGACTTCAATCAGTACGGTCTGGGCTTCAATTACTACATTGGCAGGAATTTTATATTTAATGGGCTTTATCGCACCTATGAAGTTTCAACAAAAAATGACGACGAGAGATTAGACGCATGGACATTCGGTTTCAACACATTCTTTTAATTGTTCGCGCAGTACTTTTATCGTTTGGTATTTTGTCCGTATCAGTTCATGCTGAAGATGAGTCTTCCGATAAAGGTTTAAATATCAATAATGAAATTTTTGAATTGGGTGCTTTTGTTGGCATAGTCAATATCGAAGACTTTACCAGTGAAATGGTTCCCGGAATTAGTCTCACATTCAGAGCCTCGGAAGATTTTTTTATTCAGTATAACTATTTGCAAATCAGTAAAGTGGACTTGTCTCTTTATGAAGAGCAGGAAGGTGCACCTGTGTACTTTACCGGGAAAAGCCGTAAATTCAGCCATTATGATCTTTTGGTTGGATACAATATTTTTCAGGGGGAATTTTTCAAAGCTGAAGCAAAAACATCGTTATCCACTTTATATGTTGTATTAGGTGCAGGCGAAACGTCTTTCGGGGAAGAGTCAAGATTTTCTTATACTGCAGGGTTGGGTTATCAAATCGGTTTAACCAAACATTTGAACTTTAATGTTGATTTCAAAAACTACATTTATAATTCAAGTGTGATTCTGGATCAGGATAAAACAGTGAACACTACGCAAATCTCTTCTGGCATCAATTACATTTTTTAATTTTTTCCCTTACAGGAATTCAGCGTTAACTGCTGAATTCCTGCCGTGAGTTAGAATAATGCATTCACCCCGATATTCATTTCAGTGTTGTTAACTTTTTTCTCGTCACCGAATAATTCCAAATTCACCGTGGTGTTATTAATATCCAGATTCATTGTTAACCAATCAGTGATAACGGTGCGATAACTTAAGCCCAGTGCAACACCTTGATTGCGGCTACCGGCAAAATCGATATCGGAAATGCCCGCCAGAAAATACACCGCTGAATTAAATTTGTGTCTTTTTCCCAGGAATGATCGACCGTCAATAATTTTGTAACCGCCCATCACCCGTATATATTCATAATTCAAATCATCTTCGCTTAAAAATATAAATCCTGATGTGTCTTCGAAAGCGGCGCGTTGAACTTTTGTTATGCCATATTGGGCTTGTGTTAACCAATTTGAGTTGATGTGATAAGTCAGAGACAAACCGGTTATTAAATTGGTATTAAATTCTTCTACTGAAATACTGCCGAGATAAAACCCCAATTCAAAATGCTCGTCATCAATAGCGGCAGCCTGAACGTTGGTGACTGTTTTTTCTGGCTCAATGATGACCACAGAGTCTTTGCTATTCTGGCTCAGAGCATTAACACTAAAACAGATGCCTGTCATAAGTATCAGGCTACGAATTGAAATCATGGTTTATCTCGCTGGAATGAATCAGTCACCACTATACCTTCCCAAATTTGGTTTGACGAATCAAGACCTGCAAAAATATTGACTCAGGTCGCATTTCAATTGGGTTGGCCATTTGAGAATCATCTGTGAAGTCTCTCACAAAAGAGCTTATTAGCTGGAGCAGCATAAAAGTTTAGTGAGATTTGAAAAACGAACTATACTGCATGGCTCACTCTACGAGCCTCATATTGTTGAAGAAATAAAAACTTAGTCACATTGAATATTTCTATTTGATGATCTAATGCTCACACCGAATCTGGCGCCAACAGGCATATGATCACCAGGGGACGTTCGATTAAGACTGCTCGTGGGTTCTTGAGGTAACCAACGATAAGATGAACAGCGTGGAATGAATTGAATCCTGATGTTTATCAGCAATTCACATTAACTTGGAGTAGTAGGTTAGAGTATGAACAATCGAAACGTTCGCAATTTTTTGTTAAAGCTCTCAGTGATCGTATTTGCCCTGAATTCTGTTTTATCCATAGCCGAGACTGCAACCAAAGAAACCCCGGAAAAAAATGAGCATTGGACCGAGCAGGTTGATGCAAAAAAAGTTGATATTGATGACAAAGCTCCCGCAAAACAGAGCCAGGGCGCTGAAGCTGATTTAAAGCAGGTGTCGAAAAGTATTCAGGAATTAAAACAAAATGTAATTACCCTGAATAAAGATTTACGATTAATGGAAGAAAAACTGCTGTTTCCTTCCAGCACCAAATACACCATTTTTGTATCGGTAAGCTCAGGTACTTTTTTTACTCTGGAAAGCATTAAATTAAAACTGGATGGTAAACTGGTTTCTACGCAAATCTATTCTGAAAAACAGCGTCAAGCAATGTTAAGGGGTGGTGTGCATAAACTATATGTTACCAATCTTAACGAAGGTGACCACACGGCGACCTTGTTTTTTACCGGTGTAGGTTCCGGCGGAAGAGATTACAAGCGTGCATCAACAATAGAATTCAAAAAAGGGCCATCGGGAGAATATCTGGAAGTTGCTATCAGTGATGATAGTGTTACCCAGGAGCCCGTATTTTCGATCAAACAGTGGTAAACAATATGTTGTATTTTACTACTCGAATAAGGTCAGGATTGTTGTATCTTGTGTTGGCGATTGTGTGCTTAATCGCTTCAGTGGTTAATGCCCAGACCAGACAATTCATTTCTGATAATAAATCAACACAGGATCTGGAATATGGTTTGGTGCTGTACGATTATTTCCAGAAAAATTATTTTGAAGCGCTGATTGAACAGGAGTATGCGCAAGCTATAGATAATTCCATAGCAAAAGGTTCAACCGGGCAGATACTGAAAGGCGGCATGATGCTTTCTTATGGTATGCCGGATGCCTCCAAAAAAATATTTGAAAATTTATTGCAGGCTCAGGCAACAGAAGAGATTAGCAATAAAGCCTGGTTTTATCTGGCTAAAATGTTGTACGCAAAATCAGATATTACCAATGCACGCGATGCGTTGAATCGGGTTAAAGGCAAGGTGCCTGATGAAATATATACCGAGTACAATTATCTGGTGTTGTTAGTTGCCAAAGGAAATTTACAAACATCAGGTTCTGCTTTGGTTTCTGAAGATGTACTTAAAACCGCGCAAAAGAATACACCCTATTACCCCTATTTATTATTCAACACCGCAATCATGCAGTTAAGAAATAATCAATTAAAGGATTCGGTTAAAAACCTGGAAGCAGTAACGGAATATTCGGGGAAAAGCGAAGAGTTATCTGTACTGGCTGATCGTGCCCGTCACGGTTTGGCTGAGCTTGCTATTAAATATAATCGATTGGATGAGGCGTGGAATTATCTGAAGCCCATCAGAACCAATGGGCTTTATTCCAACCGTGCACTTTTATCTTATGCCTGGGCTGCAATTAATTTAAAACGATTTAACGATGCAATACCGGCTTTGGAAATGTTGAATAGCCGGTCAATTGCCATTCCTGAAGTTCAGGAGGCGATAGTATTGCTGGCTCATGTGTATGAGCAGGAAGGTTTACTGAAAAAAGCATTACAGGCCAACGTCAACGCTGAAAAAAACTATCAAAAAGGTGTGGAGATGCTGACTGAAGCAAGGAAAATCATTGATAAGCAGGATGTGCCAAGGGAATTCATCAACAATATAGAAGCTATGATTGATGATTCTGATTGGTTTAGCACCAAACCTTCTGTTGATTATAAAAAGTTAACTCCATTTTTGATCGATTTGATGGCAGGTTATCAATTCCGCGAGACTCTTGATGAGCTGGCAGATTTATATGCGATGGAAGCTAATTTGCAATATTGGTCATTACAAGCAGAGCAGCATGCATTAATACTGAAAAATGCGCGCCAAAAAACTTATGATAATTCTCTCAAGGATTTGTTGGATCGCGGTTTGGTATTAAAAGAGCAATTGGCTGAAAAAAATGCTGAATTGAAACTTTATACTTTGTCACTTGGTGAGCGAGAGCAGGAACGACTGAATTCACTGATGCAAAGTACCGACACCGAGCTTGGTTTTTTAAACGACAAAATTGAAAAGCTGCAGCAATACAAAACACCTTATAAACCGCCTGCCGATTATGATCGAATGGTTGCTGATCATCATGCAATGATTAAACAGCGACTTGCTGAAATACATCAATTTATTGGTAAATTTGAATCGATTATGAGGAACCTCGTAAAGGAAGAGCTGGATGAACATGAAAAACGAATGAAATTTTATGCAGCACAATCAAAACTGGCGAAAGCCAGGTTGTACGATTTGATGTTGCTTTCTCTTGAAAAGCCAAAACCAACAGAAAACTCCAAGGTACCAGAGAGTAAAAACAATGAATAAGTTTTGCCGATTATTAATCAGTGTCAGTATCGCGTCGATTGTGGCAAGCGGTTGTGCTGCCAAAAAAGAGAACACTTTAGGTTCTTTAAAGTACACACCTGAAAGTGAAGATAATATTGAAGTCAAACAAATTTCACATCAGGAAGTGAGAGAGGAATACAAAGAACTGTTAAACCTGTTTGAAGATAAACAACTCAAAGAGCAAATCGAAAGACGAATTGCTGATGTTTATATGATGGAAGGTGTATACGATCAGAATCGCGTAGCAGAACAAAAAAATAATTATTCTGATGCAATTAAAGCCTATCGCAATATTTTGGAAAAATATCCCGATTCGCCTGACAATGCGGAAGTGTTGTATCAGTTGGCAAAAGCCTACGATATGGAAGGCAATCAGGTAGAGGCGCTTGCGATGTTGACCAGATTAACTGCGCAGCATCCGAATCATCCGAATATAGAAGAAGCTTATTTCCGCAAGGGCGATATTCATTTCAATAACAATGAATATCGACAAGCTGAACAGGCTTATACGGCAGTTACCATATCGGCAAAATCCAAATATACAATTAATGCGCATTACATGTTGGGTTGGACTTACTACAAACAAGCTAATTTCGATAAAAGTTTGAACTCATTTGCTTACGTAGTTGATCAAATTGTCAAAAATAAATCTGATCTTGATGGTCTCGATAAAGCAGAAACCTCGATGGCTTCAGATAGCATTCATTCAATTAGTCTGGGATTGGACCGAATTGGTGGATCATCCGCTATTGCGCAGGTTCAAGCTATTGCCAATAAACCTTACGTCTGGTTGATTTATCAGGATTTGGGTAATTACTATCTTGAAAAGGAACTCTATGAAGATTCAGCGAGTACATTCAGATTATTTGTGAATACATATCCGCAAACCAATAAAGCACCTGTGTTACATGAAAAATTGGTTAACGCTTACATTAAAGGTAATTTCCCGCGCAAAGCATTGGAAGAAAAAGAATCTTATGTGAATGCCTATGGCTTGCATTCGAATTACGCTGGTAATCGTCAGGGGATGTCGCCGGACGTAAAATCCTTGATAAAAGTGTATCTGGATGAGTTGGCTCGCCACCATTACAGTGAAGGTCAAAATTATCAAAAATATATTGCTGAAGCTGCGACGAAAGAAAAGAAAGATCAGGCCAAGTTGGATGAAGCAACCAGTCAATCATTGGTCATGTTTGGTAAAGCGGCAAATTTCTACAGTCAATACGCGGAAACTTTTCCTGATGATGATCGCATTGAAGAAGTTTATTTCCTGAAAGCCGAGTCGTTATTTTTGGCTGAAGAATATGATCAGGCAATTGCTGATTACGAAAGAGTTGCATATCAGGCACAAAAACCGGTTGACGCAAAGCGAGCAGCAGATTCTGGTTATGCAGCGATTATTTCTTACCAAAAACACATAGCAACCTTGAGTGATGCGGGTGATGTTAGCAAGTGGCAGATGGGTGCTGTTGATAGCATGTTAAAGTTCGCAGGGAAATTCCACGCGGATAATCGTGCACCTACTGTGTTGACCAATGCTGCTGAATATTTATTTGGATTGAGTGAGTACCAAAAGGCGTTGGCTGTTACAACAGATCTGGTTAACAAGAATCCCAATCTTGATAAAGGTCTCAAGAAAACAGCTTACGGTTTAATGGCGCATTCCTATTTTAAATTAAATGATTTCGTCAATGCAGAGGCAAGTTATTTAAAACAAAGAGAATTGGTTGATCCAAAATCTGAAGAGTACGCACAAATTTCAGAACGATTGGCAACCAGCATCTATAAAAATACGGAAATTATCGCCGCGAAAAAAGAAGAGCAGCAGACAACAGTTAATGAGTTGTTGAAAATAAAACGACTGGCCCCTGATTCAACCGTGAGGGTGACTGCGCAATATGATGCGGCGACGATATTGTTGGAAATGTCGCAGTGGTCAGCCAGTATTGTTGAGTTGAAAGAGCTTATTGCGCTATATCCGGATCATAAGCTTGGTGTCGAGTTCCCAAGAAAGCTGGCTTATGCATACGAAAAAAATGAAAATTGGAAAGAGGCTGCGGTTACTTATTTACAATTGAGCCAAAAAGATCCCGATGCTGAAATACGCAGGGAAGGATTATTTTTTGCGGCGAACATGTATGAAAAAGATAACAATATGATTGCAGCACTGGAGCAGTTCAAAAATTATGATGCGCAATACCCGGCACCATTTAATACCAATATGGAGGCGCGTTTCCATGTTGCTGAAATTTATGAAAAGCTGCAGGATAGCGAAAACCAATTATTCTGGTTGAATAAAATAATTTCGGGTCATCAAAAAGCAGGTAAAAATCAAACTGATCGCAGTCGATGGTTGGCGGCTTGGGCCACCATGAAGTACGGTGATGATTATGCAAACAAATTCAGAAATTTCAGGTTGTATTTGCCCTTGGTGAAGAGCCTTCCTGAAAAAAATAAATTGCTGGCTGCGGCGGTCAAGCAGTATCAATTGGCAACTGATTACGGCATTCTGGAATTTGTTACCATGTCGAGCTACAAAACTGCAGGGTTGTATCAGTCGTTTGCGACTGATTTGAGAACCTCGCAAAAGCCGGCAGGCATGTCGGTAGAAGATCAAAATGTTTATGCTGAAATTATTGAGGAACAAGCCAGCCCATTTGACGATTTGGCAGTAGAGTTATATCAAGCCAATATTGATCGTGCGTGGGACGGTAAGTTTAATGAGTGGATCGATAAAAGTTTCGTTGAAATTAAAAAATTGCTTCCTGAAAGATTTAACAAAAATGAAGTGACAGTGAGTTATGGCGATGAAATACGTTAATTTTTCAAATATTGTACTGGCGGTATCGCTGATTTCCTTGCTATCGGCTTGTGGTGGTAACGTAAAAAAGACAGCTGAGGTTGCTCCTGAAGCCGGATTGGTTTCGACTCAGGAGTTTATTCCTGCTCCCAAAGTTGATAAGGAAGGCGTTGTATTGCCCTATGAAGCAAAACCTAATCCTTATTTGCAGCAAAAGGGCAGAATCAACAAAGAATCTGTCGATAAATTTGTGAATGCCAAAAGAGCATTGAAGTTCAAGCAGGATGTGCAGGCTGAAAAAATGTTGCTGGATTTGACAGAAAGCGATAAAACTCTGTCTGGCCCCTGGGTGGTATTGGGTGATATTGCAGCGGATCGTAAAGATTACGCCAAAGCAATTGATTGCTATACAAAAGCTATCGCATTAAACCCAAACAACATGAATGCTTATATGAGATTGGCGCTGGCACAGCGTTTAAAAGGCGATTTCTTGCGGGCACAAAATGTGTATGCACAAGCTCTTGCGGTTTGGCCTGATTCACCCGAAGCGCATTTAAATCTGGCTGTGCTTTATGATGTTTATTTGAACCATCCTTTGCGTGCGCAAAAACACATGGAAGCATATCAATTTTTAACCGCTGGCCAAAATAAAGAAGTGGCTGGTTGGTTGAGTGAAATTCAAAAGAGAACCTTGGTTCCGGTGAGTTTGGATGTTAATCCGCCCAAGGCAATCTCAAAGCCTTTGGATTTTAATGGTGGAAATAAATGAAAAAAATGTGTGTGTTCCTGATGCTTGTCGCAAATATTGCATTTGCCGAGGATAAGGCAGCTCAGGAAAATAATTCTAAAAATAAAACTAAAGCAGATGATTCCGAAATTGTGCTTCAATCTACGTTTGTTGGTGATAAAGAGCAGCCTGCAGTCAGTTATTTTGTTCCATGGAAAGGTAGTGAGTCACCTGATAAGTTACGTTGGAACCGGGAACCGAAAAATGATCAGGCGTTGGACATTGTCGATAGAGAAGTAATGGTAAATTCCATGACCATTTATGATGAAATGGATTTGGAAAGTCAGAGTTTAACTAAGTAAAAAAAGCGAGATTAATTATGAGTAATTATTACAACCTGGCGGTGAGTTTCTTTCAGGATGGCGGATTTTTTATGTATCCGATTGCGTTGGTGTTGGCGGTGGGTGTTGCAATCAGTATTGAGCGTTGGCTCTATCTCAGTTTTGAGCGTATCCGTAACATCAAGGCATTTGAAGATTTCCTACCCTTGTTGCGCACAACGGATATGGAAAAAATGCAATTATTTACTCGCGAAAATAATGCTCCCATTACTCGCATTATTGGTTGTGGTTTGGACATGATGAAAGTGTCCAGGCATCGTGCGGATATCGAAAACTCCATGAGCGAAGGTATGCTGGAAACTCTGCCGAAGTTAGAAAGAAGAATTAATTATCTTGCGGTTTTGGCAAACGTTGCGACACTGTTGGGATTGCTGGGTACTATTGTGGGCTTGATCAGTGCGTTCACCGCTGTAAGTAATGCAAACCCCGCAGAGAAAGCACAACTCTTGTCACAGTCCATTTCAGTTGCGATGAACACCACTGCCTTTGGTTTGATCGTGGCTATCCCTTTGATGATATTACATGCGATGGCGCAAAATAAAACAAACGCAATTGTGACAAGTATTCAAATGTCTGCTGTGAAATTTTTGAATATCATGACAGTTCATCGTTTAATTGAAACTAACATTCCCCGTCAGGCAGAAAAAGACGTCTCTGCCAGTTAAGGTGTTTTATGAATTTCAAATATCAGCCAAAAAATACAAATGATTCTGAATTGGAGATTACTTCGTTCATGAATCTGATGATTGTATTGATACCGGTATTGTTGCTGAGTATGTCATTTACCCAGATTCGAGTGTTGGAAGTGAATTTACCTCCTTTGACCGGAGGGACAACTACCACCCCTGATCCGCAATCCGAACTTGAGGTGAGAATAGAACACACAGGTTTCAGAGTATTGCTTGATGAACAGGTGGTGCAGGAAATTCCTTTAAAAGAAACGGAGACGGGAAAGCATTATGACTATGCTTATTTGTCTCAGGTGATGCAGTCGATTAAACAACAGTTGAGTGAAAAACTGGATATCGTTGTTATTTCAACACCAGATGTTGAATATCAAAATCTGGTTTTCACTATGGATGCTGTGAAATCTTATAAAACTGTCGTGGCTGCCAGTGTAGTCGAAATAGAATTGTTTCCCGAGATTTCGTTGGGTGATACCACTTTGGTGGATTGAAAAGAGTTGACAATATTATGATGATTGGATCAACAGTTTTTTACCATAAGCAGAAAACGCCATCCATGTTTAAATTAAATTTGGTGGCGTTGATGGACATTTTTACCATTCTGGTTTTCTTCCTGTTATTGAATACAGGTGAAAGCCAAAAAATTGAAAATGCCAAATATATTAATTTGCCCGATGCGACGTCCGGAATCGAACCCAGCAATGAATTGTTGATATATATCAACGCAGAGAAAATCTGGTTGGCTGATAAAGAGATCGCAAATGTAGAAGACGTGATGTCTGCACCGGACGAATTGATTAAGCCATTAAATAAGGCCTTGTTGGATTATAAATCCGGCATTAAGGAATTAAGCGAATATGAAAAGCGAAATGGATTGAGTGTAACCATCATGGGTGATAAGACGGTCAGTTATGCATTGCTAAAAAGTATAATGGTGACCTGTCAGGAAAGTGATTTTCGTGATATTTCGTTAGCAGTCAATCAGGTGGTTTCTGATTTGTCCGGCATGCCATCTGGTCACGTAGAAGGTGGGCAATAATATGTCAACGACCTATCAACCTTTAGCTTTTGAGCTGGAGCTTCCCTGGAAGTCAGATGAGCAGCAGGATGAAAAATTCAAACGTCTTCTGCGACGTATACTGATTCTATTATTGCTGCTTTTTATTGTTGTGCCTTTGCTGAACTTGATAGAGCAGGAATATGTTGAACCCGAGCGAGTGTTGGTTGAAGCGAAGCTTTTAATAAAGCCCAAACCTAAACCCGTGCCACCCCCACCGGTGATTACCAAACCTGTGGAAATTAACCCTGTGGTTGAAAAGCCAATTGAAAAACCCGTCGAAAAGCCGGTACAGACACCGATGAAGGCGCCTGTCGAAAAACAAGACGATAAGCCCAAGGCTGTAGCAAAAGCTCCTGAAGTTAGTAAAAAAGAGTCGATTGCGCGTGCCCAGGGGCTTTCCGATCTGTCCAAGCAACTGAACTCCCTTAGAGGGAATGTTGATGTTTCCAAACTTAAAAACAAAAATGTTTCCGAGGGTACTATTGGTACTTATGCGACCAGTGATACTACGGTGTTGGGGGCTGAAAACGCTGCACGCAGAAGTGGTGGAATTCAGGTGAATGATGCGGCTATGAAAGGTGATAGCGTTGCTCTGGCTGCGCACTACTCGACTAATGTTGAAGGAGTTATAGGTGGAGATGCTTTGGAAGGCAGCCAGTTGAGTGAATTGTCGGGGCAGGCTGGAAAGCGCGATATGGAAAGTATTCGCCGCACCCTGGAGCAGGTAAAAAGTAATGTATACAGTCTGTATCAGCAGTCGTTACTGGATAATCCTGATCTTGCGGGTAAGTTCACTTTCAAAATAGTGATTCAACCTGATGGCAGTATTTCGGATCTGAGATTGATATCCAGTGAGTTAGGTATCAAAAAGCTTGAATCGGATATTTTGGCCCGTATCAAACGGGTCAATTTTGGTGCAAAAGATGTCTTACCAACAACAGTTGAGTACAAATTCGTATTCCTTCCCAGTTAATTTATATTGACTTCCCTTCCTCCACTGGCAGTTGATCACTGCTGGTGGTGTTAAAAAAATCGACTGAA
>CAMLRJ010000052.1 GCA_946482345.1 uncultured Cellvibrio sp. | reverse complement strand
CTACGTATTGCGCAGCTTTTACTTTTCGCAAAAGTTCGGATGCATCGCGGCCAATTCCACCTGCGTTAATTTCGACGATTTGGATTTTGCCTTGCGGGTCAATCACAAAGGTGCCGCGATCGGCTAAACCAGCTTCTTCGATCATCACACCAAAATTGCGAGTGATGGTTCCGGTGGGGTCGGCGATCATTGGAAATTGGATTTTGCCAATGGTTTCCGATGTGTCGTGCCAGGCTTTGTGGGTGAAATGGGTGTCGGTAGAAACAGAATAAATTTCCACACCCATTTTTTTAAATTCAGCATAGTTATCTGCTAAATCACCCAGTTCAGTCGGGCACACAAAAGTGAAATCGGCGGGGTAGAAAAATACCACTGACCATTTGCCGCGCAGGTCTGCATCGCTCACTTTGGTAAATTGGCCCTGATGGTAAGCTTGAGCATTAAAAGGTTTTATTTCAGAGTTGATGTAAGACATAAGTGCTTCCTCGTTGTGGTGAATCTTGGTTGTGGTGAATGTTGCGTTACGAGAGGCATGCTAGAGATTTGTCTTTAATAATCAAAATTAATTAACTGAATTGGTTCAATTGATTTTTAAAATGACCATGTCGATTTACAGTCAGCCTGAAAGAGATCCTCAAAAATTATCTATCCCTGATGCTGTCTATGTTTGTTGACCCGGCTGCTATAAAATGCCGCCACTTTTATCTTTGTCACCTCTTTTTCTTCTCACATCTAAGGCATACATATGGAACGCAGAGAACCTACATTTAATGCTGGTGTTGAAAGCTCGGGCACCTCATCTGAATCCAACGATAATGTTCGCCGACAAGCCCAGCTTGAACGTCAGGCCTCGAAGCCGACACCTCAAGCCTCTGGTTCCGGATCGGGATTGGCTGTAACGGCCCTGGTGTTGGCACTTGCAGCTGGTGGGGGGGCGGGGTTTTTAGGTTGGCAGTTATTTCAGGCGCAACAGGCATTGACCGCATCCAATCTGCGCATAGCGGCATTGGAAGAACAATTAAATGTGAATGCGGCGGGCACAAGCCAATCTGTTGAAGGCTTGGGGGTGAAAATTAACAAGTTGGCGGAGGCGCAAACCAAACAAGCTGCGGATGTGGATTCCCATCGAAAATCGATTGCATCCAATACTGAAAAAATTGCAGCACAGGCAAAAGAAATTGCAGCCGTCAAACAATCAGCTGCCGAGGCAAAAAATGCCCTGACTGCGTTGAAACAGGAGGTGGCAGGCAACAAATCCCTGAGTGATGCATCACTGGCAAAACTGGAACCGGTAGTTGCACAGTTCGATCAAAAACTGGATGCATTGAATGAAGATATTAACAAGCTCGAATTGGAAACGGGCGGTATAGATGCGATAGACCGTCGCCTGAAAGCAAGTGAAGAAGCCATAAAAGCAATTGATGATTTCCGTCGCACCACTAACCGTGAAATTCTGCAATTAAAGCAACAAGCAGGCACTGCGCCAGCTCCCAAGTAATCAGGAATTTTTATGCCAACCATTATTCGTCAACAGGATTTAATCGACAGCGTGGCTGACGCGCTGCAATTTATTTCCTATTACCATCCGGTAGATTTTATTCAAGCGATTCACAAAGCCTATCTACGTGAACAAAACAAAGCGGCCAAAGATGCCATGGCACAAATTCTGATTAATTCGCGTATGTGTGCCATGGGACACAGACCGATTTGTCAGGACACAGGAATCGTAACTGTGTTTGTGACTGTGGGAATGGATGTGCAGTGGGATGCACAAATGAGTCTCACCGATATGATCAATGAAGGTGTGCGTCGCGCTTATATGCAACCGGATAATGTATTGCGCGCGTCAATTCTTTCTGATCCCGATGGCGCTCGCAAAAATACTGGCGATAACACACCGGCAATCATTCACTACAACATAGTTCCCGGTAATACAGTGGATGTACATGTCGCTGCAAAAGGCGGAGGTTCGGAAGCCAAAACCAAATTTGCCATGTTGAACCCGTCTGATTCAGTGGTGGATTGGGTTTTAAAAGTCGTTCCGGAAATGGGTGCTGGTTGGTGTCCGCCTGGAATGCTCGGAATTGGTATTGGCGGCACGGCTGAAAAAGCCATGATCCTCGCCAAAGAAGCTTTATTGGAACCGGTTGATATTCAGGAATTACAAGCACGTGGTGCAAACAATCGCGCAGAGGAATTGCGCATTGAGTTGTACGACAAAGTGAATCGTTTGGGAATTGGTGCGCAAGGTCTTGGTGGTTTAACTACGGTTGTGGATATCAAAGTCAAAGATTTCCCAACTCACGCTGCCAATAAAGCCGTTGCGATAATTCCCAACTGTGCCGCAACACGTCACGCACATTTTGTGTTGGATGGTTCAGGTGCAGCATTACAAACGCCACCGGCGTTGGAAGATTATCCGGAAATCAGTTGGGAAATTGGCAGTGATGTTCGCCGTGTGAATCTGGATACAGTGACACCACAAGATGTTCTTGAATGGAAAACCGGTGAAACTATTTTGTTGTCCGGCAAGATGTTAACCGGCCGCGATGCTGCCCATAAAAAGATGACCGACCTGATCGCCAAAGGTGAACCTCTGCCAGTGGATTTAAAAGGCCGCTTCATTTATTACGTTGGCCCGGTTGACCCTGTACGCGATGAAGTGGTTGGTCCTGCTGGCCCCACAACAGCAACCCGCATGGATAAATTCACACGCACCATGCTGGAAAAAACCGGTTTGCTGGGCATGATCGGTAAGTCCGAACGTGGCCCATTAGCCATAGACGCCATTCGCGATCACAAGTCTGTGTATTTGATGGCGGTTGGTGGCGCTGCTTATCTGGTTGCCCAGGCAATCAAATCATCAAAAGTTCTGGGCTTTCCTGAATTGGGAATGGAGGCTATCTACGAATTTGATGTGAAAGATATGCCAGTGACAGTCGCAGTTGATTCTCGCGGCGAATCAGTCCATACCACTGGCCCACAAATATGGAAGGCGAAAATTCAGGAAGAGGTGATCAAGGTCGGCTAATCCGACCGTAACCTGTTTTTCTATTGTGTTCAATCTCTTCAGCCCCCTGTTATAAAAACAGGGGGCTTTTTATTTGCCCTTCTACGTCTCTTATACACTCCTGCCTACGCCATTTTTTTACGGCAATCCTCTATAAACCTGCTAGGGTTAAATCAGTCTGTTGCGAATTGGGTTAGTGGTATTTTATGAAACAAAAAGAGTGGTTAATTTTTGTTGTGTCAGTAGTGGCTGGTTGGGTATTGGCTGAATTTGTCATGCCGGTTGTGGGAATAGTAGTTGCTGTTGGCGGGATGTTTTATTTGTATGCCAACAAACCCCTTCCTGTGAAGAGTAAGGAAGAGAGTGATTACCAATTGGCATCCGAGTTCCGGCAGGCATTAATACAAGCGGGTAGCAATATCCTCAAAACGGTTGAGGAAGGCGGTAAAGATATGGATATGTTATCGGCAATCCAGACTGACGCTGCTCGCACTTTAATGGCAGCATTTAATCAAATCCAATTGTTACTGGAGCAGCAACAAAACGATATTCGCAGTCTGTTGTTTACTGAAAGTTCACCAGGCAAACAGGAAACTTTTGGTAAACATATGGGAGCATTTGCGAAAAATACATCTGATACTCTGGACAGATTTGTTGGTACTACTGTGACTATGAGCGCTGCTTCTATGGATTTGGTTGAAAAGGTTGCGCGTATTTCTGAACAAATGCCGGAAGTGATGAAAGCTCTGAAAGGAATTGACCAGATTGCATCGCAAACCAATTTGTTGGCATTGAATGCTGCTATTGAGGCAGCAAGAGCCGGTGAAGCGGGGCGGGGGTTTGCTGTAGTCGCAGATGAAGTCAGGGCATTGTCCAACCGCTCTGCCGGATTCAGTAATGAAATACAAGCACAATTGAATAGCATTCATCATGCTGTTACCGAATTAAATGAACACATAGGCAATCTTGCATCTCAGGATATGACTTATGTACTGGCTGCCAAGCGGGAAGTTGAAACTGCCATCAATGAAATGCTTGTAAAAACGGAAAATGATGAAAATATCGCACGTGAAATGGAAAGTATTTCGTACAAATTGGTTGATGGTTTACATATGGCAATACGCGCTTTGCAATTTGAAGATATGTCGCTGCAAAATATTCGTCATCATATCGATAGTATCAAAATGCTGAATTCTTTAGGTCAATCATTGAAATTTACACCTCATTCAATTGATCAGTTAACACAATCTATTATCAAAGCTTCTGATGATTATCATCATCAGACCACAAGCAAAAAAATAAATCCTGTATCAGTTGCATCCATGACGGGCGGCGGCGTTGAACTTTTTTAACAGGGTGGAGCGAGGAAATGCTATGAAATCTGATGTCATTAGAATGCCCAAACGTTTTGAATATTCTTCTGGTTCTGAATTTAATGCGGCCTTATCGGTAGCGATGGATCAGCATCGGGAAGTTATGTTGGATTGTGCCGGGCTTGAATATATTGACAGTGCGGGAATTGGTTTATTGGTGATGGCCAATAAAAAAGCTCAAGCAAAACATGCCAAGCTGGTTATTATCAATTTACATTCGGCGCCAAAAGAAATTTTACAATTGGCCAATTTACAAAAGTTGATTGAGATTCGCGGATGACGCAAAAGGTATGATTATGTCAGACAGAAAAGTAGTAAATTTACCATCCAGATTTGATTATGCTTACCATAAACAATTCTATGATGACTGTGCATTGGCCTTAAATTCAGAAGAAATAAAAGAGTTGGTTTTGGATTTTATGCATGTGGAGTATTTAGATAGTTCTGCGTTGGGTATGTTAGTGATGATGCAAAAAAAAACTGCCAATGCAATGAAAAAAATAAAAATTAAAAGCGCAAGGGGTTCTACAGAAGAAATCCTTAAAATGGCTAATATTCATAAATTGATTGAATTTATTTAGCCATGTTAAATAATCAAGATCCGCAATATCGCATTTTAGTTGTTGATGACGATGAAATTCTGAATGATCTTTTCTGTGCTTTTTTAGGGTCGCGCGGTTTTGAAACCATTGCTGCTACCAGTGTCAAACAAACAAAAAACATCCTGCTACAAGACGACAATATTGATTTAATGTTACTCGACTATCAATTAGGTGATGGTGTAGGGCTTGATTTGTTGGATCGGGAATCTGTTGCGGAATATCCATCATTACCGCCAGTTATTATGATCAGTGCCAATGAAGATCCTGAATTCCTGGAAATGTGTTTCGTCAATGGTGTGGCAGATTACATTATCAAACCGGTGAATTTATCCTTGTTGGCATTAAAAGTGAAAGCACTGGTCAATTCTGTCAGGCTTCAGCGTATTGTCAGTACACAAAAAATGGAATTGGAAAAATTCAAAATTAATGCCGAGCGTGAAGAAGCGGTAGCCAAATTCACTTATGAATATTTGCTCGAACAAAATTCGCAACATATTCGTGGAATTAACCAATTTTTACGTCCCTGTTCTTCGTTCAGTGGCGATATAGCGATTTCCCGTATTTCTCCCAGCGGTGATCTTTATTTGATGCTGGCCGACGCTACCGGGCATGGGTTATCGGCAGCTATCACGATTATGCCAGTGGTGACTATTTTTAATAGCATGGTTGCCAAAGGATTTAATTTGCAACAAATCGTGACGGAAATAAATCGAAAATTAGTCAGGGACACACCGGATGACCGTTTTGTCGCAGCTATTGTTGTGGAATGTAATTTTATTAAAAAAGAAGTTTATGTTTGGAATGGAGCCATGCCTTGTGCCTATTGGATCGATCAGGGAAAAATTATCGATACTTTTGATTCCATGCATATGGCACTGGGAATTTTGGATACAGCCTCCTTTGATGCTGAAGTATCAATTCGTTCCATGCCGGATACGGGTTATTTGGTTTTATACAGTGATGGTTTGGTTGAACAGGAAAATAAAGCCAAACAACAATTTTCCGATAAGAAATTACGCGAGGCTTTGTTATCAGCCAACGATGACCCTATAGCGGCTATTTTGCCTGTGATGGATGCCCATGTTCAGGGGGTCCCTTTTGGTGATGATATTTCAATCTGCACATTGGATTTTGCTTCCATTTGCCACGAATATGAAATTAATAAACATTTGCTGCACTCGTTGGATAGCAAGGTTGACCCTTTTTCCTGGAGTGTCAAAATCAGTGGAAAAAAATTGGCGCAAGCGGATCTACCGCCGATGGTAAATAGTTTTTTGCAGTACATAGGTTTGGATCAAAAAGTTTGTCAAAAAGTTTTTTCGATTATCAGTGAAATGGTGAGCAATGGATTGGATCATGGCATTTTGCAGTTGCCATCAGCAATCAAACAAAACACGGAAGGATTTATGGAATATTTTCTCAAGCGTGATGAGTTGTTGAATAACTTGTCTGACACCGATTTTATTGAACTCAGATTGGATTGGTTGGAAATTGGTGGCATTAAAAAATTAATGATCACTTGTCGTGATAGTGGTCAGGGTTATGATTACTCCTCGGAAAAAGTCGTGGATGATGATCTCTATTCAGGGCGTGGATTGTCCTTGATACGCCGCTTGGCTGAAGAGGTGGAGATTTATGCGCCAGGAAATTTTATAAAAGTGATTTTGTAAAACACTTTTAATTATTGGGTCTATTATTGAGTTTACATGTCTTAATCTGTGTAAAAGGGATACCTTATGAGCAAACAAATTTTGATTGTTGATGATTCAGCTTCTGTTCGTCAAATGGTAGAGGCAACATTGAAAACAGCTGGCTATTCGGTAAAAGCTGCAAAAGATGGGGCAGAAGCATTTGAATTTTGTAAAAGTAACCTGTTTGATTTTGTCTTGACCGATCAAAACATGCCGAATATGGATGGTTTGACATTGATTAAATCTCTTCGCGGTTTGCCGACCTACTCCAAAATTCCTATTGTCGTCCTTACAACTGAAGCCAGTGATGCCATGAAAACCCAGGGGCGTGCTGCGGGTGCAACAGGTTGGATGGTAAAACCCTTTGAACCCGCCAAGTTGTTGGAAGTCGCCAAAAAAGTCATGGGGTAATGTAAAAGGGGTCAGAGCCCTTTTTATTAATATGAGAAAGGGCTCTGACCCCTTTGTTCGTTCGAAGGACGTGAATATGTCTATCGACATGAAACAATTTCATTCTGTTTTTTTTGAGGAAAGTCAGGAACACCTGGATGAAATGGAGCATCTGTTATTAAATCTGGATGTCACCAATCCCGATAATGAACAACTCAATACCATTTTTCGTGCCGCACATTCGATAAAAGGTGGTGCAGGTATTTTTGGTTTTGATGCTCTGGTCAGTGTTACTCATGTTATGGAAAGTTTGCTCGATAAAATTCGTCAGGGAAAAATGACTATCACCGCTCCAATGGTGGATTTATTTCTGTCATCAGTCGATGTGCTTAAAGGCATTCTGACATCCTACCGTAATAATTCCGAGATAGACTGGGCAGGAGCCAATCGCCTGACAGAGTTATTGGAGTCAGCAACGGCGGAAAAACCGAAATCGAAAAAATCCAAAAAAGTGGACGAGGGATTCGGATTATTTGTTGATCCCCTGGTCAGTAACGCGCAAGAAGCCTATGGATTTTTTGATTCGGGTGAAACAGAAGACGCCTACGGATTTTTTGAAGATGCTGAATCTACTCAACAAGAAGACTATGGATTCTTTGAGCAAGTCGCGGTCACAGAATCCCCCGCAAAAAATACCGACACCAACGAAATTGCCAACGTTCAGTCAGCGCCAGCTGGTGTTCCTACGGCTGCAGCCCTGAATTCCGGTTCCGGTAAAACAACAAAATCGACTGAATCGTCCGAAAGTTCATCCATTCGTGTGGATGTATCCAAAGTGGATCAATTAATTAATCTGGTTGGGGAGATTGTCATTACTCAATCTATGATGAATTTAATTGGCAAAAGTATTGAAGGCAGTTTGGGTGAAAAATACCAAAGTATTTCTGCCGAGCTGGAACGTAATACACGCGAAATTCAGGAAGCGGTTATGTCGATTCGCATGTTGCCTATTTCGTTTGTGTTTAATCGTTTTCCACGTGTAGTTCGCGACCTTTCACAAAAGTTGGGTAAATCAATCGATTTGATTATTGAAGGTGGCGAAACCGAGTTGGATAAAGGTTTAACCGAAAAATTGGTTGATCCACTGACGCATTTGGTTAGAAATTCGATTGATCACGGTATAGAGTCTGTCGATATTCGTGTCGCTAATGGAAAAAATCCAACTGGAAAAGTAGTGCTTCGCGCTGCACAACAAGGTGGCAGTATTGTCATCAGTATTACTGATGATGGTGCTGGATTGAATCGGGAAAAAATTCTGCAAAAAGCTCGCGAAAAAAATATTCCCATTTCTGATAATCCGGGTGACGCCGAAGTGTGGCAGTTAATTTTTGCTCCGGGGTTCTCAACTGCAGAACAGGTGACTGATGTTTCGGGGCGTGGTGTTGGAATGGATGTTGTTAAACGCAATGTACAAAGTTTGGGTGGGCGTATCGATATTGATTCTGTGTCGGGAAAAGGCGCCACTTTTACTATTCGATTGCCACTGACTCTGGCAATTGTTGATGGTATGGGTGTATCTGTTGGTTCACAAACTTTTATTATCCCGCTGGTGAATATTATTGAGTCCATGCAGCCTGCCGCAAAGGATATAAAAACCCTTGCAGGTGATGACCAATTATTGATGGTGCGCGATCAATATTGGCCGATATTACCACTCTATAAATCCATGCAAATTGATCCGGATTTTACAGAAGTGCATAAGGGGATTGCCGTCTTGATTGAAACCAACAAGCACAAGTTTGCATTGTTTGTAGATGCTCTTGTAGGGCAGCAACAAGTGGTGATTAAAAGCCTGGAGCAACATTACAAACGGGTGCAGGGTGTTGCCGGTGCAACCATCATGGGCGATGGCAGTGTTGCCTTGATTTTGGATGTTGAATCCCTGGGTACAGGTATTCCAAACGCGCATCTGGATTATCTGGATAAAGCGGTTTAGTTTTATTGCAGCTGACCAGTATTTTCTGTGCTTCCCGTTATTCACTTTTATTTTTACATTGGATACTTTTTATTTATTTTTTTCGATAAACATACCGCTTTCGCCAAAATCATCATTGTGCTTTTTTAAGTATAAAAAATAATAATCAACTTGATTATTAAAAAAATTAACTACACTTATTTCAACACTTCGCATACCCGCAATGAGGCTCGCATGATGGAACAGGCACGTCAACAAAACTCCCTAGGCACTGTTGATCAAGAATTTCTGACATTCACTTTGGGTGATGAAAATTACGCCTTGGATATTCTCACTGTTAAAGAGATTCGCGGTTATGAATCGCCGACAAAAATCGCCAACGCGCCCCCCTTTATCAAGGGCGTAATTAATCTGCGTGGTGACATAGTGCCGATTGTTGATTTGCGAATTAAATTCAATGTAGGGCAAGCAACTTACGATGAATTTACGATTGTGATTGTGTTGCATATCCATAACCGCATAGTGGGTATTGTAGTTGACGGTGTTTCCGATGTGGTGAGCTTGGGTCAGGATCAATTGCGTCCATCGCCAGATTTTGGTGTGGCCTTTGATAGTCGATATTTGCTGGGGCTGGCAACAGTCAACGAGCAAATGATTATATTGGTTGATATCAACGAATTAATTTCCAGTGAAGAAATGGGTTTGTTTGATACTGGTATTCGCGCGAATGAGAAGGAATAGATCATGAGTATGTCTTTGAAAAAGCAACTGGGTTTAATGGCGTCAATTGCCATCATTTCTGCGATAACACTGGGATTTTTTTCCTATCTTATGGCAAAAAATAGCAGTATCGGTAGTGAGAAATATAAAAGTATTGTGAATGCAAATGAATTAACAGCAGACGTCTTGCCTCCACCTCTTTTTATGGTTGAGTCGATGATGAAAATGGAAGCTTTATCGAGCGCAGAGAATTCGGTTAGAGCTGATCTAATCAGGGAAATCAAACAACATTTTAAAGATTACGCGACGCGTGTAGATCATTGGAAAAATTCGGATGATGTGCCACAAGAAATAAAGCAGGCAATTAGTGGAAAATTGGATCCGGTATCGCAAGAATTTATTGATTTGGTTGTTCAAAAAGTGATTCCAGCTGCAACAACAGGTGATACAGATGAATTGGCGAAAACGTTGGTTGTGGCACGACACGCATTCGATGATCATCGCGATGCGGTAGATCAGTTGGTCAATTTGGCTAATGTGTATGTACAAAAACAGACGGTATCCGGTCAGGAAAGTGTTAACAAATACAAAACCCTTCTGGCATTTGTTGCATGTATATCAATTGCTCTGGTTGTGGTGGTGTCTTTATTTTTTTCACGATTGATTTTAAATCGGTTGGGTACAGATCCATCGGATTTGCAGCGAGTTGCAGCAGCTGTGACAGCAGGAAATTATGATGTGTCACTGGTCAGTACTGGTAGTGGTACCAGTGTTGCGTCAGCAGTGTCTTCGATGGTGGATTCAATAAAAGCAAATTTGGCACAGGCCGCACACAATCACCGTATACGCAATGCATTGGATGTGACCTCAAGTAACGTGATGCTGGCAGATGTAAATCGCACGATTATATACATGAATAAATCGGTCGAAAAAATGCTGCGTGATGTTGAGTCGGAAATGCGCAAGGCCCTGCCGCATTTCTCTGTGGATAAAATACTTGGCAGCAATATGGATATTTTCCACAAAAACCCGGCCCATCAATCGACATTGCTTGGCAATTTAACCGGCACTTATGTTGGGAATATTGTGGTTGCGGGTATTAGTTTTCGTTTAATTGCCAATCCGATATTTAATGAAAAAGGTGAACGCGTTGGTTCGGTAGTGGAATGGATTAATCGTACTAAAGAAGTGGCGCTTGAACACGAGATGAGTCGATTATTGGGCGCGTTGGAAACCACCACGACCAATGTGATGATTGCTGATAATGATCGAAAAATTATCTACATGAATAAGTCTGTTGAAAGTATGTTACGTAAAGCTGAAAGCGATATTCGCAGTGTTCTGCCGCACTTCGCGGTAGATAAAATCATTGGTAGTAATATGGATATTTTCCATAAAAATCCTGCACATCAAATGAAATTACTTGAAAATTTAACTACTACTTACACCGGTAATATAGTGGTTGGCAAACGGCATTTCAGATTGGTAGCCAACCCTATTTTTTCAAAAGAAGGTGGGCGATTGGGTTCTGTTGTGGAATGGTTGGATCGCACTGCAGAAGTGGCGGTTGAAGGTGAGGTCAATAATTTGGTGGGAAGTGCGGCATCAGGTAATTTTAGTGTGCGCATTACCACTGAAGGTAAAGAAGGTTTCTTCCTGAAATTGGCAGAAGGATTGAATCAGTTAGTAAACACAGCAGATAAAGGATTAAATGATGTGGCGCGTGTATTGGGCGCAATAGCCAAAGGCGATCTGACTGAAAAAATTGATGCAGATTATTCAGGTACATTTGGTGATTTAAAAAATTATTGTAATGAAACAACGGAAAGTTTGACCACCATGATGGGCGATATCCGTATTGCAGCAGAAACTATTTTCACAGCATCCAGCGAAATTGCCCAGGGTAATGCGGATTTATCTTCACGCACAGAACAACAAGCTGCCAATCTGGAAGAAACAGCTTCCAGCATGGAAGAGTTAACTTCCACTGTTAAATTGAATGCAGATAACGCGAAACAAGCAAATGTGTTGGCAGAAAAAGCATCGAGTGTTGCAACTGATGGCGGATCACTTATTCAACAAGTGGTTCTCACTATGAATGATATTAATC
>CAMLRJ010000051.1 GCA_946482345.1 uncultured Cellvibrio sp. | reverse complement strand
GCAACTCCTCATCGGCAACTGCTGTCCCTGTAATCAACAGCAACAAAACAACCATCAATAATATCTGACGAATAATATTCATAATCTCCGCACCCAATGGACAGCCTTTTCCCCGTGAATTGGCTTTGGTGCAGAGTAAATGGCTTGTGTGAGGAAATTATGTGGTGAATGTGAAGAAGCAATACATAATGAAGCCTATTCTTTGCTCCTGCGTAGCTTAGGGAAAATTTTTAATCGCCTTAGCCAATTCAATTACCGACAAAGGTGCAGAACCTTCCGCTTTATTGCTAAGCGTGACATAGACATTTTGTCCAGCTTTTGCTGTACCTGAAATCACTTTTGCCAAAATTGCTCGTGTTTCCAAATCGGGATCGACCATTTTGTCGTAAGGTGAATAGACCTGTTGCGCATCTTCGTAACCATATGCGCCGTGTAGAGGATTTAAATTCCATCGGCACACCAAAGGGCCGGGCCAGAGTGCGCGTAAGATTGGAAGCTGTTCATTGATTGAAGGCATTTTTGCATGCAATCCCAAACAATAAGTGGCGTTGGTGTCACGCAATACTTGAACAAATTGTGGCGTGAGCCATTGTGGATCACGCACCTCTACTGCAACAACTCCGTCGGGTGCGGTTTGTTTGAAATCAGAAATTGCGTTTAACATTTGATACAAACGATCAATGACTTGCGGCATAGACCCCAGCATTTGATTGGGTAGCGGACTAATTTGAAAAACCAATGCGCCCAATTTATTTCCCAATCCTTCCAATGCCGGTTCAACAAATAATTTCACCGCTTCTACCGGATTTAAAAAATAAGGATTGATCCGCATGCCGCGCCCATCTTCATCGCGAACCAATGCATCGGTTACCAAACTCGGCGCCTTAATCACAAACCGAAAATTCTGATCCACCTGCGATGCATATTCCGCAAACTGCGCAACATTCAACGGCCGATAAAATCCGCGATCAACACTCACTGTTTTAAACAAAGGATGTTTGGTATAAGCCGCCAAACCATAACGAGACAAATTATTTTCCGGATACTCCCGATCCCACACCATCCCCGCCCAACCCGGATAATTCCACGACGAAGTCCCCAACCGCAAATTCGATGGCAGCGACTGCCCCAGCGCAATTAATTCAGACGAAAATTCCGCAGGCTGCACAGACTTACTGGATTTTTTTATTGGCTTGGATGAATCGGGTTCACCGAATAGTGAGTCTTGCATAGACAGCAATTCCTAAATTGCGAATTATGCATGAAGGGGCATCTATATTAAAAATAATTTCTAACCCTGAATTCTGGAAAAATCTTCGTCTCGTCCCACATCAGGGATAACCATCAACACATCAACTAACGACTTTTTCTTTGGCTTTAATAAAGCATCTTCAAGAATTTTTCTATGCACAGCTTCTGCACTAAGCCCATCCTTACTAGCCCGCACATTCAACGCTTTAACCACCGCATCATCAACATTTCTAACCATTAAATTAGCCATGTAACACCTCCAATCTATCGCTCCATAAATGCTAGCAGCTTACAAAGCCAGAATCACAAAACTGTTTGGCTTTTCGATTTGGACGAATCAGATTCACCGAATAGCGAGTCCTGTTTGCCATTTTTCTATTCCTTTCTAAAACAAAAAAGGCCGACAACTTTCAGCTATCGGCCCTCTAAGTATCAACACATCATTTTACAAACTCAACACCTTCTCACCACGCGAAATCCCACACACACCCGTGCGCACAACTTCGATAATCGAAGCATCACCAACGGCTTCTAAAAACGCGTCGAGTTTGTCGCTCGCGCCGGTGATTTGGATGGTGTAAAGCGTGCTGGTGACATCGACGATTTGGCCGCGGAAAATATCGACGCAGCGTTTGACTTCGGCGCGTTGGGCACCGGAGGCTTTTACTTTGATCAACATTAATTCGCGTTCGATGTGTGCACCTTCGGTTAAATCGACCAGTTTCACTACATCGATTAATTTATTCAGATGTTTGGTGATTTGTTCGATTTTGTGATCGTCACCCAGAGTTGTCAGCGTTAAGCGTGACAGGGTTTGATCTTCCGTTGGGGCGACAGTCAAGCTTTCGATGTTGTAACCGCGCTGTGAAAATAATCCCACAACACGTGATAAAGCACCGGGCGCGTTTTCAACTAATACAGAAATGATTCGTCTCATCACACACGCTCCGTTTTGCTTACAAACATATCGCGCATGGATTGCGTAGCGATTTGCATAGGATAAACGTGTTCAGATTGATCAACCATGATATCCATAAATACCAATCGATCTTTCAATGCAAAACATTCAGCGAGTTTTGTTTTGAGATCTTCTTTTTTGGTAACACGCATTCCAACATGGCCATAAGCTTCTGCGAGCTTGACGAAATCCGGCAACGAATCTTCGTACAAACTTTCAGCGTAACGACTGGAGTATTGCATGTCTTGCCATTGGCGAACCATGCCGAGCGCCTGATTATTTAAACAAATAATTTTGACTGGCAAATGGTATTGCGTGCAGCAGGATAATTCCTGAATACACATTTGAATGGAACCTTCGCCAGTGACGCAAACTACTGTTGCATCGCGATCCGCAAATTGCACACCCATCGCTGCTGGCAAACCAAATCCCATAGTGCCGAGACCACCGGAATTAATCCAACGACGCGGTTTATCAAATAAATAATATTGCGCGGCAAACATTTGATGCTGACCAACGTCGGATGTCACATAAGCATCACCTTTGGTGACTTCCCAAATGGCTTTGATTACATCTTGCGGCTTAATTAAATTACTGGTCGTATCGTAACGTGTTTGATGATAAATCCCGTGACGTTCACGCCACTCATTAATTTGTTTCCACCAGGCAAAGTTAGCATCTGCATCCGGTTTTTCGGTAGATTCTTTTATTAATGCGATCATGTCAGTTAAAACACTTTCAACTGAACCCACGATTGGTACATCTGCAACAACAGTTTTTGAAATGGATGCAGGATCGATATCAATGTGAATAATTTTTGCGTTGGGACAAAATTTGCTGACCGCATTGGTTACACGATCATCAAAACGTGCGCCTACTGCAAGAATCACATCGCTGTGATGCATCGCCATATTCGCTTCATAAGTACCATGCATACCCAACATACCGACGAAACGTTTATCGGTACCAGGATAAGCACCCAACCCCATCAAGGTGTTGGTACAGGGTATGTTCAACATGTTCACCAGCTCGCGCAGCAAACCTGATGCATTACCTTGCACAACACCACCACCGGCATAAATCACCGGGCGTTTCGCTGCTAATAATAGTTGTACCGCTTTTTTAATTTGTCCGGCATGACCACGAGTTGCGGGCGAGTAAGATCGCAGCTTCACTTTTTCAGGATATTCATACGCAAATAAATTCGCTGGATGCGTCATATCTTTTGGCACATCAATCACAACCGGGCCGGGACGACCGGTCGCGGCAATATAAAAGGCTTTTTTAACCACCTCGGGAATTTCACTCGGGTGCTTAATTAAAAAACTGTGTTTTACGATGGGGCGAGAAATGCCCACCATATCAGTTTCCTGAAAGGCGTCTTCACCAATTAAATGACTTTGCACTTGACCGGAAATCACTACCATCGGAATCGAATCCATATAGGCGGTTGCAATACCGGTAATGGCATTAGTTGCACCGGGGCCGGAAGTCACCAATACGGTGCCGACTTTGCCTGTCGCACGGGCATAACCATCTGCTGCATGGGTCGCCGCTTGTTCGTGACGAACGAGAATATGTTTAACGTCTTTCTGACGAAAAATGGCATCGTAAATATGCAGTGCAGCGCCACCTGGATAACCAAAAACGTATTCAACGCCTTCGTCTTTCAGGGCGCGGATGAGCATATCTCCGCCTGAGAGCATTTCCACAATATTTCCCCTTTTAGGAAAATCACAAAGATTAAATCATCTGCGATGTTGGTATTGAATGCGCAACTATCTGCTGATACTCGCGCCTGAATTGATCAACAAAAAAAGCCCGGCAAGGCTTGGTTTGGATCAGTGAAAAAGGTGCAGGTATGCAGCCATTTTCAGGATCATTACCCCGGTAAGGGTGTGACCCGTGGACAGAATGCCAAGAGGGTGACTTGGCGATAAAACAGGAAACCCGAGTTTGGGGTGCCTGCTACCATCCAGAGGAAAAGTAATTGTCGCGATCCGTGCTGCAAAGTCAAGGTTTTGCTTAAATGCACAATTTTATTTTTATGTTTTTTGCGTTTATTTACGCCAAATTTCCCTGTGTGCGCATTTAAGGCTATAGTTATCACAAATCTGTTTATCCAAACTTACATTTTGATGGCCACACTATGAAAAAGTTTTTGCTTGGTTTCGCTCTTGTTGCTTCCGTTATGAGTCCGTCACTTTATGCCGATAAAATTTATTCCTGGATAGATGAAAAGGGAGTGACTCACTACGGAAAAAATCCACCCAAGGACACACCATCACGAATGATCAACGCCCGAACCGGGCACAGCGAACCCGTTGATTATTCTGACTCGGCAAAAAAAGAAGGCAAAACCGAAGGAGCCAAAGCTGCCGTTGCTGCGCCTGATCCCGAGCGTTGTGCCAATGCCCGAAAAAATCTCCAGGTACTTACCACTAACCCGCGAGTCAGAACTACCGATGCCAACGGTGAGCAGCGCTTCATGACGCCTGAAGAAATGCAAGCGCAAGTAGATACCATGGAGCAAATTATTGCTGCTGAATGCTCTGATCAATAACTATTAAATTCTAGGCTTGAAATAAAAAATGCCCCATCAGGGGCATTTTTTGTTGTTTGCAATTTTTTATTGCTTGGCTATCTCTGCTTTTTTCTTTTCACGCTCAGCTGCAGCTATCCATTGTCTGGCGAACTTTGCAGAACGCTCGTCTTTGGTTGCCTTTTGAAAATAACTGATCGCAGTATCATAATTTTTTAATTCATACTCTGCCTGTCCAACAGTCATATTCGCACGGTCTGCTCGTTTGACATTTTTCGCAATGGCTTCTTTTGCCCATTTTGAAGCATCTTTGTAATTGTCATTCAACATATACATTTCTGCCAAACCAAGAATCAAATCACCATCTGTGGATTTTTGAGCTGCTTTCTCATATTCCACCAAAGATTTTTTATCCTCTCTAGCTGCGCGTAAAACATCTGCCAAAAATTTAAGATTTTTCGCAGTCGGCTCGATCAACTTATCAGTATAAATACCCTTTTCCATAACTTTTGCAGCTTTATAAGGAGCTTCCATTTCCCAAAATAATGCAGCCAAACTGGTTAGATCCCGTTCATTGGTTAAACCACCCACCAAATAACAGGCTTCCAAAGCGGCAACACGTTTTGCAGGCTGTTCCAATATACCGTAAAGCTGACTTAACGTTTTCCAATAAGAGGCTTTTGAATAATGCTGAATTAATTTTTCAACAACACCCAATGTACTTTTGTAATCTTCTTTATCAAGATACAAACCACGCTGCATGTTATACCAACCTTCCGCCGGAACTTTCCCGGCAGATTCCTGCAGCCTAACGGCTTCGTTAATATTTAACAGCGCGTTTTTCTTATCATCCAGTTGGTAATAAAGAGTTGCAAAAATGTTGTACTGCTCAGGTTTGATCTCGGCAACATAGTCTGTCCATTTAATCAAACTATCCAGAGCTTTTTTGGGATTTTCCTGAGCACCATACAACTGACTTAAAATAAGCAAAGTTGATTGCTCATCCGCAACAGCAATATTAGGACTCAAGGCGAGAAGCTTTTCAAACGACTCTATGGCTTTAGGGTAATTTTCAAGCTGCGCATAAGCATAGGCTGTCAATTGATGAATTTTTGCAGCTTCCGCAGGGTTCAACTTCTCCCTTGGAACGGATGACATAATCTCGATAACTTTTTTTGGATTTGGCTGCAACTTTTTGTCAGGCGGAGGCTGCAAAAAATCATAAGCCTCCTGAAGCTTTTTACCTACGCTCTCACCGACCGTTGGCAAACTGCGCTTTTCAAATTTCTTATTTTTTGCTTTTACTTGAGCATGAGCTACACCAGACACAAACAAAGTTTGTGCAGGATTAATAGAATTTGCTGTAAAACTTACCAAAACCGGAGAGGCCAACAAAAAAGTCGCCAAAAGTGTTCTATTAAACACAACCGAAACATTATGTATTGCGCGTTTCACTGGAAGACTCCTATTTAGCCATTTGATAAGTGAGTTTGTATCTCACACCGGGAACTTCAACCGCTTTCCCATCTTCAACTTTCGGCTTAAATTTAAACTTTGATACTGCTTTTACCGAAGCCCTGTTCCAAACAGTTGTTGGCTGACCATCTTTTTTATTAATGCACAATTCGGGCACTGGAACCGCATCTTTTACAGCACCAGTCTCTGTTACTGTGAATACCACTGTACAACTACCTTCCATACCTCTGGAAAGAGCAGTGCTGGGATATTCATGTGCAACAGTTACTATGGGCATGTAATTGCCTTCACCCAAATTGAGACCACCAGGCCCACCGATTTCCAACCCACCTTGGGCGATCTGGAAATCCATATTGAGGCCGCCAACACTGGCATCAGGAGCAACGATATCAGGCTCGGGAAGATCAGGCGGAGGAACATCTGGCTCTTGTGGCTTTTCTGGCTTTGCTTCTTCAAATCGATTTTCAATCTTGGTATCCGGCATCCGCATATCAGGGATTTTCACTGATTCTTTTTGATCAGGTTCCTTCATTTGATTGTTTATCAGCTCGTTCATTAGAAAGAACAAACCGAATGTGGTTATACCACCAAAAACAATAGCCATTAATAATTTCGAAGCTTTCATACTGTCTATTTCTTGGTCGTTGATACAGAAACTTCTGCAACACCTGCTTCTTGGGCAGCTTTGGCAACATCAATTACAAATTTGATATCTGCCTTTTTGTCTGCCTGAATTGAAACAGTACCCTTGGGGTTATCTACACGCATACGCTCAATAACCAATTTGATCCCGCGTGGGTCAACTTTCTTTTTATCAACCCATATTTCATTATCGGCACCTACAGCTATCAAAATTGTTGCCGCAGGTTTTGCTGCAGAGGTAACTGCATCAGGGCGTTCGACATCTTTTCCGGTTTCTTTAATAAAAGTTGCGGTAACAATAAAGAAAATCAACATGATGAACACTACGTCCAGCATGGGCGTAAGGTCAATTGCCTGAGCTTCTTCTTGAGGTTGTGCACTTTTCCTGCTCATGAGACATCTCTTTAGTACAGGTTAATCTTTTGACTAACCATGGATCATTAATGATCCATGGTCAGGTGATCAGCAAACAGCGATTTTTCATCACTTGCAGTTCGCTGAAGATAGGTATTGGCAAAAACGCCCGAAATCGCTGCAACCATTCCTGACATAGTAGGGATGGTCGCTTTGGACACACCACCCGCCATGGATTTGGCATCTCCCCCACCAGTCAGAGAAAGAACACTGAACACCTCGATCATACCAGTCACCGTTCCCAGGAGTCCCATCAGAGGACACATGGCTACCAGTGCTGTAATCATGTCCATGTTTGCATCAATTTTCTCATTCATGCGGGAAATCATGGCGGTACGAATCTGCTGGGCATTCCACGACTTTCGCTCAGTTCTTGCCTCCCATACAGAGAGGGACGCCTGGACATCAGCCTTCATGGTTCCCTTAAAAAAGAGAACCCTTTCAAAGACAAGAACCCACATAAACAGCGTCAAGGCGGCGATTGCGTACATCAACACACCCCCCTGATCCATAAAAGCGCTCAGGGAGTCGAGAATATTCGACATAACTTACCCCCTTATTTACGCGCTGAGCGTTCTGCGTTTTCCGCAACAATGCCAGTCGCTTGTTCTTCCAGAATATGGATAACTGATTTAGCACGACCATTGACAAGTGTATGCATTAATACGACCGGAATCGCAACCACAAGACCTTGCACGGTAGTTACCAACGCAGCAGAGATACCACCCGCCATATTCTTGGGATCACCAGCACCGAAAATTGTAATCGCCTGGAAAGTTTCAATCATACCGGTCACTGTACCCAACAACCCGAGGAGAGGTGCCACAGCAGCAACAATTTTCAAAATTGCCAGACCACTTTCGATAGAGGGACGCTCTTTTAAAATAGCCTCTTCCATCTTCAGCTCGAGAGTTTCGGTATCAACATTTTTGTTTTCTTCGGCAACTTTCAACACGCGACCCAATGGGTTGCCAGTACTGGCTGTTTTGGATTTCAACTGTGCTTTCACTTTTCCGCTCACAGTGAACAACACCAGCATACGGAACAAACCTAAAAGAACACCGAAAATACCAACACCAACAATAACCCAACCCACTTCTCCACCCTGATCAAGTCTTTCCATAAAGGTTGGTTTATCGATAAGGGCAACTAATAATTGACCTCCGGCAGGACCTGTAGGGTCAATACCAAAGTCAGCCGATTCAGGAGCACTTGTGGACTCCAGCGCGGCAGCAGCAGAGGTGAATTCCGCATCTGGTTGACGTTGCAACTCAACAATTTTGCCTGTTTCAGGCTTGTAAGAAAGGTACTTGCCTTCCGATACAAGATTGTAGGTACCTACACGAACAACTGTTTGCGATGCAGTTTCACCATTGGGCTTAACCACTTCGGCAGTAAAGGAAACGACTTTGCCTCCTTCAGCTAACTCTTTCATTGTCTCAGCCCAGAGGCGCTCAATCTCTTCCATATCAGGCAGAGTTGTTCCGCTGTTCATTTTTTCAATCAAAGAATCAAGAAACACACCACGATTCGGGTATTGAGCGCTGACTATGGAGTTCTCCAGGTTGGCACGCAGATCACCCGCAGTTGAGGTCAAATGACCAAAGAGTTCACGCATTGAACCCAAACGTTCCTGCAGTTGTTGTTTTTTCTGGGTTACCAGCAACTGCTGTTCTGCATATTTTTTGTCAAGAACTGCTGAGCGAGCTTCTTCAGCGGCGCGTGTTGCTTTGGCTTGAGCCAATAAAGTGGCTTGATTAGCCTTGTTACGGGAAAACTCTGCTTCACGCTGTTTGTGTTCAGCTGATTCATTGATTTGAGATTTTTTAACCATCTCAACTAACTGGTCAACATTGGCAGCTGTCTCAGCCATTGCAGAGCATGAGATAAAACCAGCGGCTGCTATGAATACGCAGCTCTTGATAAAATTCATTTTCATTGTGCGGCCTCCGGAGCTTGAACCTTAACAATCATAATGTCTTTAGAAGCCTGATCACGTGCTATACGCAAACCCTTCAACACACCTGCGTTGTATGAACTATCGAGAGTCACCCAAGCTTTGGACGACACATCCCAGTAACCACTTTGTTGCCCATCAGTTGTTTGGTACATCAAAGACACACGACCAACACGCAATATTTTCACTTCGCGTTTTTGGCCAGTACCATCAATGTCTTCACTTGAGTCATAAGACTGAAGAGTGCCAGAGTAGGCCGACTCTATTTTGTAAGCTTCAAGAACCTGACGGAATTTTTCAGCAACTGAAATATCCGCACGATCCTGATTGGTTCTTACAGAACCAATACGATTTTTACGTTCTTCAAGGGAGAACGGCTTGTCGAAATCAACAAATTGATCCAATGCATCAAGCATTTTAAAAATCAAAGGCTGAATTTGACGTTCGATAATGGTTACTTTCTCAATTGATTTTTCGAGCTCGGTAACAACGCCCAACTGCCCATCAACTTGTTTTTGCATTTGGGCGTTATATACGCGCAAATCATCAATAAGTTTGTTTTGTGCCTTGAACTCCTGAGCCAGGTCGTCAGCTTCCTGAGCAAGCCTGTCAATACGTTTTTGTGAGTCAGCTGCCAAGGTAGTTTTGGCTTGACCTACTTGGAGCACTGTATCCAGATTTTGGTCTGCCATAGCAACGCTACCAAAGAGCGCGCTAACAGAAAGCGCTGTGGTCATCACCACCGCGTTGAATCGCTGCTTTTTCATAATCCCCCCAACTCGGGCGTTCAATCAATTGAGTTTGTGACAGAAATAAGCTGTCACACACGCGTTTCCACGTAGTCCCCATAAAACTTTTACAAATTTTTATAGTAGACAGCCTAAGAACCGACGCATTGTAATAAGCAGATATCGCCACATCCAATGATTTGTCCAAAAGACCTGTTACGTGTGTATTTTGGTATCACATAGGTAACAGCTAGATCAAAAACTGCCAACCTGGTAACACCCTGGTCGCACAAATCCTCACAAAACCTGAAAATTTGTGCAATCCAAAGAACTTTTCGCTATTAGAGGCCATTTATCAACCAGCCACTTTCTCTTTTTCGTAAATACGAAATTCGCAAGCCTCTCCCGAAGCAGAACTTTTTAAATTCCAACCGGAATCCAAAGAGGGAAACCAGGCATCCCCATCCACATCCTTATCGATATAAGTCAGGTACACCCGATCCGCAATTGCCAATGCCGACTTATATATTTCCGCACCGCCAATAATCATAACTTCCAATTCAGATTGATTTTCCGTGTTATGAAGACCGCCTGCAACCTGGATTGCTGCCGCCAAATCATGAACCACCACTACTCCTTCCCTTGACCAGTTATGATTTCGGGTAATCACAATATTGGTTCGATTCGGCAAAGGCTTGCCAATCGACTCAAATGTTTTTCGCCCCATAATCACAGGCTTGCCTGTGGTTTTCTCACGAAAATACTTTAAATCCTGAGGCAAATGCCAAGGCAATTGATTATTTTTGCCTATTACACCATTGCGCGCGGTCGCTACTATTATCGATATGGTCATTTTTTAAATTGCAATTGGCGCAGAGATTTTGGGGAGAGGGGCATAGCCTTCAAATTCAAAATCAGCCAGCTCGTAATCAAAAATGTTTTTTGGTCGGCGACCGATGCGCAGTGTAGGGAGTTTTTGGGGACTGCGCGTCAATTGTTCGTAAACAATCTCCGGTGTTATGTGATTGTTATACAAGTGACAATCGCCAAAAGTATGCACAAAATCACCAACGCCCAGATCACATTGCTGCGCGATCATATGCGTCAGTAATGCGTAACTTGCGATATTAAATGGAACACCTAAAAATAAATCAGCACTGCGTTGATATAACTGGCAGGATAATTTTCCATCAGCAACATAAAACTGAAATAAAGTATGACATGCAGCCAGAGCCATTCGCCCTTGCCGCACATTTTCTTGTGGACTAATCGATTCATCCGGAAGATCTGCCGGATTCCACGCACTGACAATTAATCGCCGGGAAAATGGTTTGGTTTTAATTTGCTCTATAACCTGGGAAATTTGATCGATAGTTGAACCGTCGGGACAAGCCCAACTACGCCATTGTTTTCCATAAACCGGCCCCAAATCCCCCTCTTCCGTTGCCCATTCATTCCAGATATTACAACCGCGTTCTTTTAGCCAGGTGACATCTGTTCTTCCCTGTAAAAACCAGAGCAACTCTACTATCACGCTTTTTAAATGCACGGTTTTGGTAGTGACTAATGGAAAGCCTTCATTCAAATCAAAACGTAATTGACGACCAAATACCGAACGTGTTCCTGTTCCGGTACGATCACCGCGAGTAATGCCGTTTTCGACTACATCGCGCATTAAATCCAGATATTGCTGCATGAAAACCTCAAATAAAAAATACGGATTTTATTTTTTTGTTTTAGTCGCGTTTGTTTTAGTGGCAACGATTGGTTTATTGGTATCGCCCAGATAACGACGACCAAAAGTGTAAGCATAAACCAGTACGCAGATGCCAAATAAAAACATCAATGCACAAAGTTCCTGTCCACGAGTCAAACCTAAAAACTCATAACCTATATGCTGATCCGGCTCACGATAAAATTCCACAATAAAGCGGAAGGCTGCATATAAAACCAAAAACAATCCGCACACAGCACCGCGAGGACGTG